>JASLES010000167.1 GCA_030151005.1 Silvimonas sp. | reverse complement strand
GGTTCAGTGCCACGCATTGTGCTGATGGCGTTTGGCGGGGTGCTGGCTGACCGGATGAAGCGCACGCGCATCATCCGGTTTTCATTAACCACGCGCGTGCTGTTGATGCTGGCGCTGGTTGGGCTGTTGTACTTCAACGCCCTGAATATCGTCACGCTGACCGGGTTTGCCTTTTTGTATGGTGCGCTGGATGCCTTTTTCTGGCCCGCGCGGGATGCCCTCTTGCCCAGCGTGGTGCCGGATCTGGATTTACCACGCGCCAATTCGGTGATGCTGACCACCAACCAGATCGGCCTTGTGTTCGGGCCGGTGCTGGGTGGTGCGCTGCTGGCCCTGTTGAGCTATGAATGGGTGTTTGTGTTCACCGCCATCATGCTGGCCGCGGGGACGTTGTGTGTGGCGCAGGTCAAAGAGCCGGCCATGGATTGGCACGCGGCACGCAAACATGTGCTGGCAGAACTCAAGGAAGGCGTGCAATACGCCCTTTCTTCGCCGGTATTGCGTTCCCTGATGATCATTTACGCCATTGCCAACCTCTTGTTTATGGGGCCGCTGGCGCTGGGTGTGCCGATCGTGGCCGCAGATAATCTGCACGGCAATGCCGCCGTATTGTCTTATCTGCAAAGCGCATTTGCGGCGGGGATGGTCACCGGGGGTTTCCTGCTGACGATTTTTCCGCCACGCAAAAAACGGCTGCTGATGATTGCACTGGTGATCGTGGCCGAGGGCGTCTTGCTGGGAAGTCTGTCACACGTTACCTGGCTGGCGCTGGCGGTATGTGTGCAGTTCCTGACGGGTTTGGGTGTGGTCAGCAATAACGTGCCGATGATGTCGCTGATCCAGCAATATGCAGATCGCAGCAAGATTGGCCGGGTCATGAGCCTGAACACCATGGCGTCGATGGGCTTGTCGCCACTCAGTTATGCCATGGTGACAGGCTTGCTGTCGCTGCACATTGGCATTGGCGTGATCATGCCGGTGTTCTGTCTGACCATGAGTGCCGCCATGTTGCTGCTGATCTGGGGTATGCCGGCGATTCGTCAGATTGATTGAGTGGGCTCTCGCCACAAGCGGATCATATTCTCGCCATGGGTTTCATCCACAAACCGCCCATGTTCGGTGAACCCCACGCGCTGGTAGAGGATCAATGCGTCGGCGTTGGCGGCCTGTACGGCCAGCAGCAGGGTTTCTTTGCCAGCCAGTGCAATGGCGGTCTCCAGCAGTGTTTGTCCTATTCCCTGACGTTGCCAGGCGGGTAATACGGCAAACGACGACAACACTTGTCGGCCCTCATCCAGGGGCGAGAGGGCCAGTACGCCGCACAGCTGTTCACCCCGTAGCGCGCCCAGATAGCGTGCCTGATCCAGCATCAGGATGGTGGCTTCGGGCAGCCATGGTGCGTTCGGCATGGCCTCATGCAATATCTGCACAATCTGCCCGGCGACGCTGGGCCGGGTGTGTTCAAGGATGGCGATGGCAATGGCTGGAGGCACTGGGCGTTCCGCAAAGTGAGGTCATCTGTCTTAACGCAAAAACAATGCCCGCAGCGGACACGCATGCGGGCATTGTTTTGGGCGGTAAGGCGGTGATGCTTATTTGCCGCCGAACCACTTGTGGAACATCAGTTTGATGCTGTCGATAAAGCGGCCAAAGAAGCCTGCTTCATCGACGTTCTCCAGCGCTTGGGCCGGGTATTGTGCAATCACCTTGCCCTGGTCGAGCACGTCAATGGTGCCCAGTTTCTGGCCGGCTTTGATCGGTGCAATCAGCGGTTCGTCCAGTTTGACCTGGGTGGTGACCTTGCTGCCATCACCCTTGGGCACAGTGACAAACTGATCATTCACAAAGCCCACTTTCACGCTGCTCTCGGCACCTTTGTAGACCTGTTGAGTCGCCAGCGCCTGTTTGGCGGAGAAGACTTTGGGGGTATCGAAGAACTGTGTGCCCCAGTTCAAGAGCTTGGCCGATTCGTTGGCGCGTACTTCATCGCCAGTCGTACCGACCACCACCGAGATCAGTCGACGACCATCTTTGTGCGTGCTGGCCACCAGGTTGAAACCAGCCGAGTTGGTATGGCCGGTTTTCATGCCATCCACATTCGGATCACGGTACAGCAACAGATTGCGGTTGGGCTGGCGAATCTTGTTGTACGTGAACTCTTTCATGGAGTAGATCGGGTAGAACTCCGGGTAGTCGCGGATGATGGCGGCCGCGATTTTGCCCAGATCCGCCACCGTCATGTAGTGGTTGGGGTCTGGCAAGCCGGTGGAGTTCATGAAGTGCGAACCCGTCATGCCAAGGCGCTGCGCTTGCTGGTTCATCATTTGCGCAAAGACTTCTTCGCTGCCGGCAATGGCTTCGGCCAGCGTCACGCAGGCGTCGTTGCCCGATTGCACGATCATGCCCTTGATCAGGTCATCGACCGTTGCCGGCGTCTTCGGGTCCAGGAACATGCGTGAACCTTCGGTCTTCCAGCCTTTGGTGGATACCGTCAGTTGCTGGTCCAGGCGAATACGGCCTTCCTTGACCGATTTGAAGACCACGTACGCAGTCATCAGTTTGGTCAGGCTGGCGGGCTCGACCCGCATATTGGCATCACGCGAGGCCAGTTCGGAGCCACTTTGAAAATCCGTCAGGTAATACGCCTTGGCGTTGATTTCTGGAACGGGCGGAGTAAAGGCCTGAGCGGAGGCGGCGAACAGGAGGGAACAAGCAATCAACGTACGGGTCAGGTTTCTGGAAATCATGGCGGGCGTTTCTGATAACAAAGACAACAGGTGGCGGAGGGTAACATCGGCGGCTTTGAGCCGGCCCGGTATTATGTCCGCCTTTCGACCGCTTGGGGGGCTAACTGGTTCGCTTGTCCGACAAAAAGAAAAAGCGCCCCGTCAGCGAGGCGCTGGTTTTATGCGAAAAGAATGCGTCAGGCGAGTGCGTTGGTACGCTGATCCGGCCAGTCAAATTCGCCGCGGCCCACTTCGGCCACCCGGCCGCCGACGCGGATTTGTTTGTCCGCATCAATCAGCAAGCTCAGGTGCCCCAGTCGCCCAATGCCATGCCCTTGCACCATATTGGCAGTCAAGGGCAGCGTGGTGGTTTGCTCGGCCAGCAGCCAGCCACCCAGGTTGGCGCAGGCAGACCCCGTGCCGTGGTCTTCTGCCAGTTGCCCGTTCTGCACCCAGAAAAAGCGCGCCACGATTTCATCCTCTTCCCACGCCCAGACCAGTGTCTGGATAATGCCGCGTTCGTTTTTGGCATGCGTATTCATCAACGCCAGATCAGGCGCACAAGCTTGCACGGCCTTGGCATTGGCTAATGGCACCACCAGTTGTTCGGTACCGGTATTCACAAAGCGGGGCGTGCCCACAACTTGCTCTGGCGCAATGCCCAGCGCGTGCGCCATGTCTGCGGCGGGCGGGGCAAAGCGGTAGGTCGGCGCATTGGCGCTCAGTTGCATGCGGTTGTGTTCGCCGGCCACCACCGGGATGACACCAGCTTTGAATTCCAGCGCCAGATGCGATTTACCCAGCGTCTGCGCCAGCACCCACGCCGTGCCCAGGGTCGGGTGACCGGCAAAGGGCAATTCGTAGGTAGGCGTAAAGATGCGGACGTGCGCATCGGCCTTGCCAGATGGAAAGACAAACGTGGTCTCAGACAAATTAAGTTGCTGCGCCAGCGTCTGCATGGCGGCGTCATCGAGCCCGCGCGCATCTTCAAACACCGCCAGCGGGTTGCCGGCCCAGGCGGTTTCGGCAAAAACATTGACGATGCGGTAACGGTAACTGGCCATTCGGGTCTCCGGTAAACGTGGGCAAAAGCGTCTGATCTCACTATGCACTGTGTCGGGGCAAACCGGGCAGCGGCAGTCTGTGACGCAATGCGTGATGACAGTTGAATTGATTGGCGCTATGCACCATGCTTTTTTGTGCATGACGGTTGCCGCAGTTGCCTCATGCTGACTGTATAATGAGCGCCTTTTCAGGGCCGCTAACGAAACTGCCCTGGCCGCATGTGAGCGTGCCATGTTTGCTCGGGTGGTTTGGTTAGCGGCTTGACTGGCCCGAAACGGGCCGCTTGCGGCAAGACGGCATCAGCCATGAACTGAACGCAGTCTGCCGGTTTTCTTTGGTCAAACGATGATTCGCAAATTGATCGGCAAGGTGCTGCGGCGCCCAGGCAAACGCGTGTTGCATGCCAAACACTATGGCGTGCGACGCGAGGATATTCATTCTGGCGCGCTGAAAGTGTGTGACCGCCTGCAAGAAGCAGGCTTTGAGGCCTACGTGGTGGGTGGCGCGGTGCGCGACCTGATGCTGGGCAAGGCGCCCAAAGACTTTGATGTGGCAACCAGCGCCACGCCAGAGCAGGTGCGCCACGTATTTAATCGCTCCCGTATTATTGGCCGGCGCTTTCGCATTGTGCATGTGCCGTTTTACGAGCGCGGCGGTGAAGAAATCATTGAAGTCACCACCTTCCGTGGCGCAGGTGAAGCGCCCACGGATGAGTCTGGCCGCATCCTGCGTGACAATGTCTACGGCTCGCTGGAAGACGACGCACTGCGCCGTGACTTCACCGTCAACGCGCTTTATTACGACCCGTCCCGCGAAGAAATCCTGGATTTCCACCATGGTGTGGATGATCTGGAAGCCCGTCGGCTGGTGATGATTGGCGATCCTGGCATTCGTTACCGGGAAGACCCCGTCCGCATGCTGCGGGCAATTCGCCTCTCCGCCAAGCTGGGGCTGGAGATTGCTCCGCCTACGCGCAAGCCGATTGCCGAGTGTGCCGGACTGCTGCAGAACATCCCGTCTGCCCGTTTGTTTGACGAGATGATGAAGCTCTTGCTGTCTGGCCGCGCCTGGGATTGCCTGATGGCACTCAAGGCCGACGGACTGCACAAGTACCTCTTCCCGGTGCTTGATCAACTGCTGAAGACACCCCAGACCACGGCGTTCTTGCAAAAGGCACTGGCCAATACGGACAAACGCCTGGCAGAAGACAAGCCGGTTTCGGCCGGTTTCCTGTTTGCTGCCTTGTTGTGGCACGAGGTAGAAGCCTCCTGGCAGAAGAAACTGGCTGCCGGCGAACATACTGTGCCCGCGCTGATGGCGGCCATGAACGAAGTAGAAACCAACGTCGAAAAGCGCCTGGCTATCCCCAATCGTTATGGCGCAGCCATGAAAGAAATCTGGTTGCTGCAACCGCGCTTTGAACAGCGCGTGGGTAGCCGGCCATTCCGATTGTTTGAACAGCAGCGTTTCCGCGCCGCATATGATTTTCTGGCACTGCGCGGCGAATGCGGGTTGGTTGATAAAGAACTGGTGGAGTGGTGGACGCAGTTCCAGTTCTGTGACGACGACACCCGTTCTGCCATGATTGCCCGCGTAACCGGTCCGCAAAAAGGGCCGGATCGCAAACGTCGGCGTCGCAAGCCCACAGGCAAGGCGGGTGGCGCAGCCAAGCCGGGCGGCGAAAGCAGTGGTGGCGGCGAGTAATGAGTACGTTGCACCGCGCCTTTGTTGCACTGGGCGCTAATCTGGACGACCCCGCAGCGCAACTGGCCGCTGCGGTAAATGCCCTGGGTGAGTTACCCCAAACGACGCTGGTGGCGTGCTCACGCTTTTATGCTTCTGCGCCGGTTGGTTACGCAGACCAGCCGGATTTTGTGAATGCCGTGGCGGAACTGGCGACGGGTCTCACTGCAGATGAACTATTGCAGGGCTTGCTGCAGATTGAGTCCCATCAGGGCCGCCAGCGCACCTTTCGCAATGCGCCACGCACGCTGGATCTGGATGTACTGTTGTATGACAACATCACCCGGCAAGACGCGCATCTGATCATTCCACACCCCCGCATGCATGAGCGCGCCTTTGTATTGGTGCCCCTTGCCGAAATTGCCCCGGATATCGTGATCCCCGGACTTGGCCCTGCAACGGCCTTCCTGGGGAAAGTCGCGAGCCAGAGCCTGCGCCCGTTGGGCTAAACTGCGATTTGCGCGCTGCACCAATCTGGCGCTGCGCTCGTGTTTTATGCACCGGTTAGCCGTTTTCGACAGGAAGTAAAAGCCATGAAAGTCACCGTCAATACCCTGAACAAAATGAAGCAGGATGGCCAGAAAATCGCCATGCTGACCTGTTACGAAGCCAGCTTCGCCACGCTGCTGGACGAAGCTGGCGTGGATGTCCTGTTGATTGGGGACTCGCTGGGCAACACCGTTCAGGGCCAGACCTCCACACTGCCGGTGACGCTGGATCACATGATTTACCACACTGCATGCGTGGCCAAAGGCACCAAAGACGCCATGGTGCTGGCAGATCTGCCGTTTGGTGCATACCAGGCCAGCCCGCAACAGGCGTTTGATAGTGCGGTGCGCCTGATGCAGGCCGGTGCAGAAATGGTCAAGCTGGAAGGCGGCATGGTCATGGTCGAAACGGTGGACTTTCTGGTGAACCGCGGTATTCCGGTCTGTGTGCACATTGGTTTGCAACCGCAGTCGGTCAATATCTATGGTGGCTACAAGGTGCAAGGCAAGACCGAGACCGAGGCCGAAACCCTCAAACGTGACGCGCTGGCGCTGCAAGCCGCCGGGGCCAGCCTCGTGTTGATGGAAATGGTGCCGGCCGCCGTCGCCACTGCTGTGACCCAATCGCTCTCTATTCCCACCATCGGCATTGGTGCCGGTGTGGACTGTGATGGCCAGGTGCTGGTGCTGCACGACATGCTGGGCATTTATCCGGGCAAGAAGGCGCGCTTTGTAAAGAATTTCATGACTGGCGCCAGCAGCATTCAGGGGGCGGTGGAAAACTACGTGAAAGCCGTCAAGGGCAGTACGTTCCCGGCGGATGAGCATTCGTTCTGATGAGCGCGCCTGCCGCCGATTTTGCCGCCATCACCGCGTTTGTGCTGGAGCTGGAAAAGCTCAAGGGTGTACTGCGCAAAAACCGCCCACTGGGGCAAACCCGTTATGAAAACACCGCTGAACATAGCTGGCAGATTTGTTTGCTGGCCATGTCGGTGTTGCCGCATGCGTCTGAGGCTGTCGAGATTGGCACCGTGGTGCAGCTACTGCTGGTGCATGACATCCCCGAGATCGATGCTGGTGACGTGAATGTCTACGACGCTGCCGGCCGCGCCGCCGCCGAGGCCAAAGAAGAAGCCGCTGCACAGCGGATATTCGGCCTCTTGCCGCCAGATACCGGCGCACACATGTATGCCCTGTGGCGTGAGTTCACCACGGGCACCAGTGCCGAGGCACGTTATGCGCGGGCGATCGATCGCATGATGCCGGTCTTGCAGAACCTCAACAGTGCAGGGCAAAGCTGGCGTGAGAACGGTATTCGTATCGATCAGGTCACGCGCATGAACCACCCGAAAATCTCCGGTATGTTTCCCACGCTGTGGCCGCAGATTGAACAACAGCTCAACGAAGCCGTTGTACGTGGTGATCTGGGCGCCCCGCAGGACCCCACTGTTTAACCCTTTCAAGGTTTCAGGTTTGTCATGAAAATCATCCATACCATCGCTGAACTGCGCGCCTGGCGCGCCACCGTGGATCAAGTGGCGTTTGTGCCGACCATGGGTAACCTGCATCAAGGCCATATGGCGCTGGTGCGTGCGGCGCTGGCAGAAACACCCAATGTAGTTGTCAGCCTGTTTGTGAACCGCCTGCAGTTTGGTCAGGGCGAAGACTTTGATCGTTACCCGCGGACGCTGGCGGCAGACGCTGCACTGATTGAAGAAATTGCCCCCAATGCCGTCGTGTTTGCACCGGATGAAAAAGAGCTCTACCCGCATGTTGTCCAGCACTACAAGGTAGACCCGCCCGCCATTCAGGATGAACTCTGTGGCGCGTTCCGGCCTGGGCATTTCCAGGGCGTGGCGACGGTGGTGACCAAGCTGTTCAACATCGTCCAGCCGACGGTAGCTTGTTTTGGCAAAAAGGATTACCAGCAACTGTTCGTCATCCAGAGCATGGTTGAAGAACTGAACATGCCGCTGCAGATCATCCCGGTGGATACCGGCCGGGCCGAGAGTGGCCTGGCGCTGTCTTCGCGCAATGGCTATCTGAGCCCGGATGAGCGTGTAGAAGCTGCACGGATATACCATCACCTGACCCGCATGCGTGACGCCATTGTCGCGGGCGAGCGTGATTACGAGAAACTGGCCAACGAGACCATTGCTGACCTGACCGCGCGTGGCTGGAGCCAGATCGATTATGTGGAAGCACGCAACGCCCACACGCTCAAGCCGGCAACGCATACTGATCACCATATTGTCTGGCTGATTGCAGCGCGTCTGGGCAAGACGCGTTTGATCGACAATCTGGAAATCGATCTCTGAGCCACTCCATGGTGGCAAGCAAACAAAAACCCCGCATTAGCGGGGTTTTTGTTTGGGCCGGGCGTACGCTCACTGGCGCGCTAGTGCCAGCAAACCGCCCACCGCAAAGAACGCCCCGCCACAACCGCGGTTAAACCAGCGGACCCGCTTGGGCTGTTGCAGCCAGGCTGCCAGACGCGCGCCACCGGCGGCGTAGGCAATCTGCCAGCTCGATTCAATGATGAAGAACGAGATCAACAGCACGCACCACTGTTGTTGCTGCGGCATATGCGGATCAATGAACTGCGGCAGAAACGCGCCGGCAAACAAAATCGCCTTGGGATTGGACAACGCCACCGTCAGCCCCAACCGGAAGCGGCTGGCCGTGCTGTTGCTATTGGCGCGGGGCAAAGAAAGCGTCTCCCCGGCGCGCCAGCACTGAATACCCAGGTAAACCAGATAGGCCGCGCCCACCAGTTTCAGCAACAAGAACAAGGTAGCCGATGTCGCCAGGATCGCGGCCAGCCCAAAGGCCGAAGCGCTAAACAAGATGGCCAGACCGGTGCACGCCCCGGCCATGGTGGCGGTGGTGGCTTTCCAGCCGTAACGCGTGCCGTGCGACAGCATCAGCAGCATATTGGGGCCAGGCGTGGCGGAGATCAGCAAGGTGGTGAGGACAAAGGCCAGCCAGAGGTCGAAGCGCATGGTATTTCCTTGAGGTACAGCAAAGACGACCGTCCGACTATAACGCCGTCATGGCGCAACTGGCGAGATACAACACCGGCCCGCTGCGAGCATGACAGTGGGCCGCGCCGACGACTAAAGCAGGGATTTGATGAACACTTTGGAGCGGCGCTGATAGTTGTAGAGGCTCTTTTTTTCCATGGGCAATTCATCCACCGTGCCATGGGTAAAGCCGCGCTCGACAAACCAGTGTGATGTACGGGTTGTCAGTGCAAACAATGCGCGCAAGCCCTGGCTGCGCGCCTGTTGCTCGACATGGCGCAACAACACGGCACCCCGGTCTTCATCCCGGTAATCCGGGTGCACTACCAGACACGCCATCTCTGCCATCTGGCTATCCGGGAAAGGGTGAACCGCCACGCAGCCGATGATCTTGCCATCGTGCTCCAGCACGGAATAGCGGTTGATTTCGCGCTCCAAGAGTTCCCGCCCGCGTTTGACCAGTACACCTTGTTCTTCCAGCGGTTCAATCAGCTGAAGCATACCCCCGACGTCATCAATCACCGCCTGACGCAAGGTTTCCAGCGTCTCGCGCGAGATCATGGTGCCGACGCCTTCATGGCTGAAAAGCTCCATCAACATGGCACCGTCTTCGTTGTGGCTCACCAGATGCGCCCGTGCCACGCCGCGCCGCACGGCCTTGATGGCGCACGGCAGATACAGGCGCACGTCTTCGTTGACGTTGGGGTTGGCCGCCAGGAATTGCTCGGCTTCCAGCGCGGTCATCTCGGTCTGCAATTCGCCACTGGCATCAACCACGCCTTCATGCCCAAACAGGAACAAGAGCTTGTGCGCCCGTAAAGCGATGGCCGCACTGGTGGCGACGTCTTCCAGCGTCAGGTTGAATACTTCGCCCGTTGGTGAGTAACCCAGGGTGGAGAGCAGCACGATCTCACCGTCTTCCAGCCGGTAATTGACGGCGGTGGTATCCACCTTGCGCACTTCGCCGGTGTACAACAGATCCAGCCCGTCGCGCACGCCCATGGGTTGTGCGGTGACAAAGTTGCCGGCAGAGACGCGAATATGCGCGTTGGCCATTGGGGAGTTGGCCAGACCCATCGACAGCAGTGATTCAATATCCACCCGCACCTGACCCACCGCCTGGATGACGCATTCCAGGGTTTCGGCATCGGTCACGCGCACGCCTTTGTGGTAGTGCATATCCAGCCCACGCTCTTTCATGCGGGTTTCGATCTGGGGCCGCGCACCGTGGACCACCACCAGACGCACGCCCAGGCTCGTCAGCAGGTTGATATCGTGGGTGAGCGTAAAAAAGCGGCCGTCACGGACTACTTCACCACCCAGCGCAATCACGAAAGTACGCCCGCGAAAGGCATGGATATACGGGGCGGCTTGACGAAACCACTGCACCAAATCACTGGACTGCATACGCGCTCCATTCAGGCCACGCGTTGGGCGCGGCGGGTTGGCATCGGCTCATGCCGGATAGGCGTGATTGTAAGGCAAATGGCCGACGATGAATTCATCATTGCGGCGCATCTTTAAATGGGCAAGATCGCCACAAATTGGTCATGCATCTGACATGCTAGTCAGTCGATGACCTGGAGGCGGGTATGATGCCTGGGTGCTAAGGTGTGCAGCGCCGATTGTCCGCTTTATCGAAATCTGTTTTTGTGTTTGATCAAATTCATTACAGAGTAATATACCCGCGCCATGAAAAAGACATTGCTGACTATTCTGATGGCCTCAGCTGCGTATGCAGGGGCCGCACCGTTTGACACGTTCAATGCCGCTGTCGGTGAAACGACGCGTCCTCACGGTGAAAATACGCCCAACACACTGCGCCTGTCGGTCGGTTGGGATTGGAACGTGCGCTGGCTGGAAACCGGCGTGGGCTACGTGACCGGTTACTGGGAGTTCGCAGGCGGTGCCTGGCGCGTACAGGACACCACTGCCTATGACGTGGACATCGTCCCGATGTTCCGTTACCAGTTCAAGAGCGAAAGCTGGTGTTCCCCGTTTGTAGAGGCCGGCGTGGGGGTGGCCTATCTGACGGAACACAAGATTGCCGACGATCATGATCTGACGTCGCATCCGCAATTTTCCGACCGTATTGGCGGCGGCTGCCGCTTTGATGGCGGCAAGCAGGAGCTGGGGATCAATTTCCACCATTTCTCCAACGCGGGTCTGGATAGACCGAACCCAGGCGTGGATTTTCTGCTGGTGCGCTACGGTTACCACTTCAATTGAGTGGTGGTTTGCCTGGCTGAATGCCAGGGAGAAAAAAGGGCCCGCACAAGCGGGCTTTTTCTATCCTGGCCGTAGGGTGGATTCGGAGCATTAGCGACAATCCACCATGGCTGCTCTAAAACCTGAAGTAGTGTTAGCGCCTTCGGCGCGGTGTTTGAAAGGCATTTGATACCCGCGGTGGCGGGTGCACGTTCCTTTCTTTGCTTCGCCACCTCGGCGGCCCCAAAGAAAGTAACCAAAGAAAGGCGACCCCAGCCTGGCGGCCCTCCGGGCTGCCCTCGGTTGGTCGGGAGCCTAAGGTCTCCCTCCACGCCCTCGGCGCTGGGCTTTTATGGGGGAGGAAAGTCAAAAACAACCCCAACTTCAACGGCAACTTCAACAACTCCTTCACTCGCGTCGCTGTGCCATATCACGCCGTATAAACCACATCCCCCTCAACCACCACTTGCTGCACATTCAGTTGCCGGTCCAGGACCACCCAGTCCGCCCAGGCTCCCACACCAATCCGCCCACGGTCGGCCTGCCCAAGGTAATCCGCCGGGTTGCGTGACAGGCGGTGCGATGCGTCTTCCAGCGACAAGCCAATGCTCACCAGATTGCGTAACGCCTGGTCCATGGTCAGCGCGCTCCCGGCCAGGGTGCCGTCTGCCAGCCGCACGCCGCCCATGCATTTGGTAATCACGCGGCCTTCGTCTTTGTCGTAGTCGCCGTCTGGCAAGCCGGTCGCGAGTGAGGCGTCGGTGACGCAATACAGTTTGGGAATCGCGCGTAGTGCTACTTTCATGGCGCCAGGGTGGACGTGGATCAAGTCCGGGATCAATTCGCTGTACTCGGCGTGGGCCAGCGCGGCCCCAACCATGCCTGGCGCGCGGTGGCCCAAGGGCGACATGGCGTTGTACAGATGGGTAAAGCCCGCAGCACCGCGTGCCAGTGCGGCGACGCCTTCTTCATACGTGCCAATGGAATGACCCACCTGCACGCGCACACCGCGTGCGGCCAGCCATTCAATAATGGCATCGTGACCGGCAATTTCTGGCGAGAGTGTCACAACGCGCACGGGCGCGGCCGCCATATATTGTTCCAGTTCAGCAATCACGGCGGTGCGCGCGTGATTGGGCAAACCGCCCAGTCGACCAGGGTTCACATACGGGCCTTCCAGATGCACGCCCAGAAAACGGGCGCCATCTTGCGGGCGCCGGGCAATGGGGGCGGCCAGTTGCTGCAGCAACGGCAACAGGCGTTCATGCGGGGCGTTGACGGTGGTCGCCAGGAGGGAGGTGGTACCGTGGCGCGCATGCATGCGGGAGATCGCCTCTGCCGCTGCCGCGCCGTTCATGATGTTGGCACCATCGCCGCCATGGACATGCAGATCCACAAAGCCTGGCAAGATGATCGCATCGGCATTGCTGTCTGGCGTCGCGGGGCGACCATCAATCTGGCTGA
>JASLES010000154.1 GCA_030151005.1 Silvimonas sp. | reverse complement strand
CAGCAGCATCCTGAAAGCACAGATCGACCACCTGCCGCTGAACAGCGGTGGCATGCGCCCCACACAAGGCCGCACGCTGGCGGTGATGCAGGTGTCGGGTGGCTCGCAATCCTTCAACGCAGTGAACTCCCTGCGCCTGCTGGGCCGCTGGATGCGCATGTTCACCATTCCCAACCAGTCCAGTGTGGCCAAAGCATTCCAGGAGTTTGACGAGCACGGCCGCATGAAACCGTCTGACTATTACGACCGCATTGTGGATGTGATGGAAGAACTGGTGCGCTTCACTGTTCTGCTGCGGCCGCACGCAGACCAACTGGTGGACCGGTACTCCGAGCGCAAACAGGACGGCAAACCGCTGAACCTGGCCACAGACCTCTCGACCATCGCAGTCAAGCAATCTGCCTGACCCCCTTCGTGGCGGCATTCCGTCATCCATCGCATAGCCCGTAATCAAGGCCAAACGCCTTGATTACGGGCTGCCAGGCTCCCGCCTGTTGTTCTGTTTGAATTCTTCCCGCGTTATTCCACCTGTGGCTCGCATGCATACACACGCGTCGCCAGATTGACCCACTTCGTCACCGAGTAGCAATATAGTTGTCATTGACATCTATTTAAGTGCCCATGGAAAACCCAAGCGACGGTGCCGTGCTCCGCGAACTGGTTCGCCTTTATGTGCGGGCGCAGCGCGAAAGCGTTGATTGCTCGGCGGGCCTTTCCACCGTGCAGTGCCACGTATTGAACGAATTGCTCCGCAAACCGGACTCCACCCAAAAGTCGCTGGCTGAATCGTCTGGGCTGGATAAAGGCTGGATCAGCCGGGCGGTGGATGCCCTGATCGAAACTGGCGACTTGATAAAGGATGCGGGGAGTGATGACCGTCGTAGCCGACGGTTGAGTCTCACTGCCGCGGGCAAGGCACGCGCAGAAGCGCTCAATACGCGCTTGGATGGTCACGGCACGAGCGTACTGACCCGCATCGACGCAGCGAAACGGCCGATGGTGGCAGAAGCTTTATCGCTGGTGCTGGACGCACTTCAAACAGCCAAACCAGCTACATGTGGTTCGAAAAAGTAAAACAGGGGAACACCAATGAGCATCACCATCAGAGCGATGAATGACAACGACTGGCCCAGCGTAGAAGCCATCTATGGACAAGGCATTGCCGCTGGCACTGCCACCTTCGAGACAGAAACACCAGGATGGGATGCCTGGAATGCAGGTCACCTGCAGCCTTGTCGGCTGGTCGCGGAAAATGACGGCAAGGTTGTTGCCTGGGCAGCGTTGTCAGCCTATTCCAGCCGGTACGTGTACCGAGGAGTGGCCGGCGTGAGCATCTACGTCGCGCAGGAGGCGCGGGGTGCTGGCGTCGGACGGCAACTTCTGCAAGCCCTGATCGAAACCTCCGAAGCGAATGGTTTCTGGACCTTGCAGGCGGGTATTTTTGAGACCAATACGCCCAGTTTGAAATTGCATGCCGGCGCTGGTTTTCGCACGGTAGGTGTACGCGACAAGATTGGGCAACGAGCTGGTCAGTGGCAAAACGTAGTGCTTATGGAACGACGTAGTTCGTCGGCACTCGATCAATAGCAGACATCAGCGGCACGATGACTGAACTTCCGCTTTGGCCGATTTGCCGCCAACCCTAACCAGCTTGAGCAGCACATCGGACATGCCGCCGCGGGAACGGAAAGTGGGCTTCCCCGCACTGTTTTGCAAACCGGCCATCATGTGCCTCAGAAACCAGCGCGACCCATTGACTCCAAATCGCAGCACCGCTCAAACCTGAGGTGAGGTCAGCTAGCCATTTGATTGCACTGCTGATGCCTTCCAGTTTTTTGACATTGCCACGGCCAGTATCAAAGTACGTTGGTTCGAAGCCTCATATAAGAGCACAGTATCCTGCGATTGGAGTAACTGACAAACTCTCTAGCTTGAACTGCGGACCTTCTTGTCGCACAGTTAAAGCATGTTGACATTTGAGGGGGACAGAAATGACGTTTGATCCCAACCTGCTCAAAATTCTGGCCATGCTGTCCCACCTCAATGAACAAGAGGTGGAACACACATTGAGTGTACTTTCAGAACGGGACCATTCCGTTGGTGCGCTTATCGAAGAAGTTCGACCTGCAATCTGGCGGCTTGTCTTGCTTGTTGAGCGTATTCGCGATACTTCTGGCGCGGCATAGACAGCTTCAGCGATGCACCCTCCTGCTATTTAATTCCCTCAAAAAACGCATCAAGCACATGCTTGATAATGTCTGCATCTCCCATGCGGGCATAAAGCCGCAAATACTCTACCGCCGGATCACAGGTGCGAGAGTAGTAACTGAACAGGATCACTTGCTCAGGAAGATCCAACCGCAGTTGCCCCCGTTCACGAGCCTGTTTGATCAATGTTTCCAGCCTGCCATTGAGCTTGAGCACTCGCGTCACATAGCGCAGGTTGCGCGTGAGCATGTCACGGACCTGCGGACTGGTTGAGGGCATCAACGGCAAGCCACCCTGCAGCCGGGTTTCCAGCGCCCAGGCGAGCAAATTCCGTAGCGTGTCCAGTGGGCTTGTGCTCGGCGGGACTTCATCCAGCCAGTCCAGCGCCCCGTCAACAAGGCGAATCATCGCCGCGCCAACCAGCTGATCCTTCGACTTGAAGTGCTTGTAGAGACTGGGTTTGGATATCCCGACTTCCTCCGCCACGTCATCCAGCGTCATCAGATCAAAACCCTTGCTCGCAAGTAGCCTGGTCGTTGCGTCAAGAATGGCCACTTCCCGGATTTTGAACTGCTGATCCTTGAAGCTCAGTTTGGATAAAATACTCATTGGTAATTTTGTTTACTATGTAGTAGCATTTTTTACATGGAAGTCACATATTGCATGTTAGCACGGGATATCAAGCGGTAAACCACCGTTTGCCTTTCCATCATCATCGACACGGTTGCAGAACCAAAGGCGCGCACAGTGGGCTCGGTCAGGGAAAGCATGTTTCAGCAACGAAAACGCGTTGCCGTCATTGGCGCCGGGATTTCCGGGCTCGCCAGTGCCTGGTTGATTGGTCGCGATCACGATGTCACGCTGTTCGAAGCAGCGGCCTATGCCGGCGGCCACACCAACACGGTAGATGTCACTCTTGATGGCATCACCCATCCGGTCGATACCGGGTTTCTGGTCTTCAACGAACGGACCTACCCAAATCTGATTGCCCTTTTTTCGATTCTGGGCATTTCCTGGCATGAGAGTGAAATGAGTTTTTCCGTGTCGACCGGACAGGGAAAGCAGGAATGGGCAGGGACCAGTCTGGATACTGTATTTGCCCGGCGCAGCAATATCGTGAACCCGCGTTTTCTGGGTATGCTCAAGGATATCCTGCGTTTTAATCGCAACAGTTCAACCTATATGCAGGATAAGGCCATGCAAGGCACGAGCCTGGGCCAGCTCCTTGATGCAGAAGGCTACGGCGCAGTATTTCGTGATGACTACTTGCTGCCGATGGCAGCGGCCATCTGGTCGTGCCCGACTCAGGATGTCCTGACCTTCCCCGCAGCCACTTTCCTGCAGTTCTGCACCAACCATGGCCTGCTACAACTTACCGACCGGCCCTGCTGGCGGACTGTTGCAGGCGGTGGGCGCACCTACGTGCAAAAGTTGCTGGAAGGTATTTGGGACGTGCGCCTGAAAACACCCGTGCAGCAAGTCAAACGCCTAGATGATGGCGTAATGATCCGTACCGCCGAAGGGGAAACCCGTTTTGACGCTGTTGTATTTGCCACGCACGCACCGACTACGCTGCGCATCCTGGGCGCAGATGCGAGTGACCTGGAGAAACAGGTGCTGGGGGCGATCCGCTACAACGAAAACCGGGCGGTTCTTCACTGCGACCCTTTGCTGTTGCCTGCGCGGCGAAAAGTGTGGGCTGCATGGAACTATCTGCGCGGCGAGGATGCAACCGGAAGGCAGTCTGTCTGCGTCAGTTACCTGATCAACAAACTGCAGCCACTGCCGTTCAAACGGCCGATCGTGGTGACACTTAACCCGGTGAATGAACCACGGCCGGAATATGTCATCGCCCGGTTCAACTATGAGCACCCCCTGCTGGACCAGGCCGCCGTCAGGGCGCAATTGCTGTTGCCTGCCATGCAGGGACAACAACGTACGTGGTACGCGGGCGCCTGGACGGGCTATGGATTTCACGAAGACGGCCTGAAGTCCGCGCTGCGTGTCGCCCGCGACTTCTCACCGCAGCCCATGCTGGTCGAGGTGTGACATGGCCGCGCCGCGTTTCATGTTTGGTCAGGTGATGCACGCACGTCTGCGCCCGGTCAAACGTCGTTTCGTTTATCCGGTGTTCGGGGTGGTGCTGGATGTCGACCAGTTAGCCAGTCAACCCGCCACCTGGTGGTTTGCGGTCGATCGCTGGCGGGCACTCTCCATTCGCCAACGTGATTATGGCCCACGTGATGGCAGCAGCCTTGGACAGTGGGCTCGCGCCGTCCTCGCGAGCGCAGGCGTACAGATCAATGGCCGGATTGAATTACACACATTTGCCCGGCTCTGGGGCTATGTGTTCAATCCGGTCAGCTTCTGGCATTGCCATGATGAACAAGGCCAGCTCAAAGCCCTGATCGCGGAAGTAAACAATACGTTTGGAGAACATCATAGTTATGTGCTGACAGCACCTGATGGCGGCCTCATCCAGGACGATACTGTCCTGCAAACCCGCAAAGCATTCCACGTTTCCCCATTCTGCCTGACCACCGGCCAATACCGTTTTCGCCTGAAAAACAGTCCCGACACGACGTTTACTGCCATTGATTATCTCGACGAGCAGGGTGTGCTGCTGCACACCGCAACAGGGGGCCACCTGCGGCCATTTACCAGCCGTCATTTCTGGCATGCCATGACCCGATACCCCTTGTTCACATTCATGGTGATTGCCCGGATTCACTGGCAAGCGGTTCGCCTGTGGTTCAACCGCGTCCCGTTTAACCGCAAACCCGCACCGGCGGAACACTCGCTGACGATTGCAGTACTGGAGAAAAAACAATGAGCTCAAGCGCCACGATCGCCATGAAGGCCCCCGCAATACCGCTAATCGCCAGATTGTTCATGCAACTCCTGCGCAGGATCAGTGAGGGCTGCCTGACCCTGATCTTGCCCGGCAACACACGGGTGCAGTTTGGCAATGCAAATACAGCTTTGACGGCGGAGCTGACGCTCCACGACTGGCGCGCTTGCGGCCGCATTCTCGCTGCCGGCGACATCGGTTTTGCAGAGGCACTACAAAGAGGCTGGGTATCCTCTCCAGATCTGACCGCGCTAATCCGGCTCGCCATCCGCAATGAACCGGTCATGGCACGTACCGTCCGTGGTACTGGTCTGGTTCGCTTCTGGTACGCCTTGCGGCATCTGGCCAGGCCCAATACCCGCCGCGGTAGCCAGCGAAATATCCACGCGCACTACGATATCGGCAATCCGTTTTACCAACTGTGGCTGGACGAAAGCTGGAGTTACTCCAGTGCCTGGTTTGACGGGGACTTAAAGCGCCCGCTGCGCGATGCCCAAGCCGCCAAATATCAACGAGTGATCGATCAGCTGGGGCTCAAGCCTGGCATGCAGGTGCTGGAAATCGGCTGTGGCTGGGGCGGCTTTGCCGAGCATGCCGCGCGACAGGGCATTCATGTTCATGGCGTGACCATCTCAAAGGCACAGCTGGAATTCGCCGGACAGCGGCTGCGGGTTCAACAGCTGCAACACCTGGCGCAGGTTGAGTTACGCGATTATCGCGACATCACCGGCCAGTACGACGCGGTGGTGTCGATCGAAATGTTCGAAGCGGTCGGGCAGAACTTCTGGTCGCTGTGGTTTGACACCGTTCGTGCGCGGCTCAAGCCCGGCGCCAAGGCCATGGTGCAATCGATCACCATCGATGACCGGCGTTTTGAGTCCTACCGCAGCAGCAGCGACTTTATTCGCGAATACATTTTCCCCGGCGGCATGTTGCCCTCGCCCGAGCGCTTTACCGCTGCAGCACGTCAGGCCGGTTTCGACGTGTTGAACCGTCTACATTTTGGCCAGGATTATGCAGAGACACTGCGACGCTGGCGGGATGCCTTCAACACACACTTGCCCGAAGTACGCCATCAAGGATTTGACGAAACATTCATTCGTACCTGGCTGCTTTATCTATGCTATTGCGAAGCCGGATTTGACGAGGGGCGCACCGATGTCGTCCAGTTCATGCTCCAGCGCCCTCTGTAAATACCTCCTGCTGGGGGTGTGTGCATTGCCCATTCCTGCGGCCGCCAGTTGGGAGGCTGATCTGGGCAGTCCGCAACAGGTGGGGCAAGGTGAATTCCGTTACCTGGGTTTCCACATTTACTCAGCGGCGCTGTACAGCACCCGTTTACCGTTTGCCCGCTCACGCCCGTTTGCACTGCAGCTGACTTATTTCAAGCACATTTCCCGGGTGCGTTTGACCGAGACCTCAATGGACGAACTTCGGCGCATCTACGGCAAAACCCTGTCCGAAGATACGCTCGCAATATGGCAGCAGTACATGCTCAGTGCATTTGTCGACGTCGACAAAGGCGATCAGCTGACGGGCGTTTACCTGCCTGGTCAAGGCATCCGCTTCTACCATGGCGAAACCGAAACCGGCCATTTTGCGGATGAGCACTTTGCCGAGGCATTTTTCAATATCTGGCTTGCACCGGAAACCCGCGATCCCGCACTGCGGGCCCGGTTGCTGGGGCAGACGCCATGAAACCGTTCAGCACCGGCCGGCTTGCCGCCTACGGTAGCACTGGTTTGCCCTTGGCCATGGTCGCCCTGCCGGTATATGTGCTCGCTCCGTCGTGGTACAGCTCTGAACTTGGACTTTCGTTATCAACCATCGGGTATCTGCTGGTTGGCGCCCGACTGTTCGATACGGTGCAGGACCCGTTTCTGGGACAATTGGTGGGCAGGTTCGCCGGTTCCGGGCAATTGAGGTTGTTGATCTGGCCCGCCTGCCTGTTATTGATCGTCAGTTTCTGGGCGCTCTGGTTTCCCGCCGTCAGTACAGCCACATCCCTGTCTATCTGGTTCGCCATCACCCTTGTCTGTGTCTATAGCGCGCACGCCGTGCTGAACATCAGTCTGCTCAGTTGGGGCGTCGCCATGAGCCCACATCTGGATGTGCAAAACCGGGCCGCAGCCTGGCGCGAAGGAGCCGGGCTTGTTGGTGTGATGCTGGCCAGCACATTGCCCACCTGGCTTACCTCGGCCAAAGGGTATGCGCCGCGCTATGCCATGGCGCTGTTTAGTGGCGCTTTTGCCAGTTGCTTGCTGGTGGCCGTGTTTGCCTGGGCACGCTGGGCGCCGGCCTGGACCGTCCACAAACCCACGGCAGACCGTCTTGCTCATGTTTCACAAGGCATAAAACAACTCGCTTTGCTGATTGTTCTCAATGGGCTGTCGGTCTCCCTGCCAGCCACACTGGTGCTGTTTTATGTGAACGACCACTTGGGAGCGCATAGGCAAGCAGGGACATTTCTGGCCATGTACTTCCTTGCGGGTATGGCTGGCTTGCCCGTCTGGACTTATCTGTCTGACCGGATGGGGCCGGCACGGGCCTGGTCCCTGAGCATGTTGCTTGCGATATCAAGCTTCGTCTGGGCCAGCAGACTGCCTGCAGGCGCGACCTACTCATTCGGGCTGATCTGTCTGGGCTCGGGGCTTGCGGTGGGGGCCGATCTCGCTTTGCCCCCGGTGCTGCTTGCTCGCCTGCTGATGCCGGGTGAGAGCATGCCTGCACAGTATGGCTACTGGAGTTTTCTGGTGAAGCTGTCGACCGCTCTGGCGGGATTTGCCCTGCCTTTGCTCTCGACCCTGGGCTACCAACCCGGGCTAACCACCAGCAACACAACAGCGCTCCCCCTTGTCTACGGCGCATTGCCTGCACTGTGCAAGTGCGCGGCCTTGATCTGCCTTTACCGGATTATCCGCAAACCGGAGTCACCATGAAAACTGCCCATTTCCTGATTGCCTCCTCAACTTTGCTGGGGGCATGTGCTGGTCCTGGCGTAATGCAATACGCCCGGGAACAACCTGTGCTTGACCCCGGTGTCTTTTTTGCGGGCAAGACGGAGGCCTGGGGCATGTTCCAGAAAAGGGATGGCACCGTCGTCAAACGATTTCATGTTGCCCTGACAGGTGAGCATCGCGGCGACAAACTCGTACTGAACGAACGGTTTGTCTGGAGTGATGGCAGCAAATCCGGCCGCGAATGGACGCTGTGGCGCTCTGCAGATGGCGTATGGCATGGCACTGCGGACGACATCGCCGGCGAAGCCACTGGTCATGCCAGCGGAAACGCCCTCAACTGGCAATACACACTTCACTTGCCGGTTGATAACAAGATTGTGGATGTCCGCATGGATGACTGGATGTACTTGATGGATGGGTACACCCTGATCAATCGCACCAGCATGCGTAAATTCGGATTCGAGCTTGGCCAGGTCACCCTGTTCTTTCGCAAGCTGCCTCAGGATGACAGATCATGATCGGCTTCTCCCCCCTGAATCCCCGGATAGATGTGCTCTCTGGCAAGCGCGTCTGGATCATTGGCGCCTCCAGTGGCATTGGTGCTGCATTGGCCAGGCAGATGCTGGATGCAGGTGCGTTTGTGGCGCTCTCGGCGAGGCACGCTGAAGGCCTTGCCCGGGTGGCAGGGCATAGTAAAACATCGCTGGTATTACCGATGGATGTCACTGACGCGACCAGCTGGACGCAGCATCACAGGGTGATCGAAAAGCTCTGGGGGGGCCTTGACCTGATGATTTTTTGCGCGGCTGACTATCAGCCACAACGTGCCTGGCAGGTTGTGGCTGAACGGGCCAAGCATACCATTGAGGTTAATCTGGCCAGTGTTTACTGTGGTCTGGAAACCATCCTGCCAGCCATGTTGCGCAAGGGCAAAGGGCATCTGGCCATAGTGGCGAGTGTCGCTGGCTACATGGGTTTGCCCAACGCCACCGTCTATGGTCCGACCAAAGCGGCACTCATCAATCTGGCCGAGATCCTCTACTGCGATTTACACCCTCGCGGCCTGGGGGTGACCTTGATTAACCCTGGGTTTGTGAAAACCCCTTTAACCGCCCGCAATCATTTTACGATGCCGGCCATGGTGACCGCCGACGAAGCGGCTACGGCGATATTGCATGGTCTGGCACAGGGCCAATTCGAAATCAGTTTCCCGCGCCGCTTCACCTTGCCTCTGCGCTGGTTCAGTCACTTGCCCCGGCGTTGGCGCTTTGCTGCACTCGACCGCATGATGGAGGGATCATGAAACCCGATATCAATCTGACACTGCAAAACTTGCTGGACTGGTATGCCACCCTTAGACGGGAAACCTTGTCTGATTCCCGACTGTTTTACAGCCTGGATGCCCGGTTCAAGGATCCCTTCAACGACGTAGCGGGCATTGCTGCGATCGAAAACATTTTTACCCACATGTTTGACAACACCGAGCACCCCCGTTTTGTGATCCGCGAGGTACTCAACGACGAGGACCGGGCTTTTATAACATGGGATTTCGAGTTCGGGATAAAAGGAACCCGGTACGTGGTCCAGGGGGCATCCCGCCTGCTGTTTGATGAGCAAGGCAAAGTGATGGACCATCGGGACTACTGGGATCCTGCAGAAGAACTGTGGGGCAAGATGCCGATTATTGGCGGGGTGGTGACCTGGCTGCGGGAACGGTTTTCGGCTTGATATCGAGTATCAAGCCAATGCTCAGAAGGTTTTGCGGACCGCAGGCTCCTCCGGATGACTGCACATAGGGCAAGCTCCAATTGTCGCTATCGTGCAGTCGGACCATTCCAGCCCCTGCCGGTCGGTCAGGCAGAAGAAAAACCCGGCTCAAGCAAATTTCCTGTCTGGATCATCCGAATTAGTCTGCAGCCCCTTCCGTGTATATCACGCTGGCTATGCCCTGTTTGTCGGCGGTGTCGTAATACACCCAGTCAAAATCACCTAGCTGTTCTCGCTCGACGGGCGCCGACGAAAGGATCGCGAGACCGGGCACGTCAACAAATACCCGCCTGAAAATCAGCTCGGCATCTGATGCCTGATCCTCCCTGACAAAAGCCATCAAGATGGCTGGCAAAGGGTATTCCGACCGAAAGAGGTCTGCGGTGTGTGCTCCCGCTCTCAAGGCAAAACCAATGCTGCCTACTGGTACACGCGCGAAAATTCTGTACATACAGGGTGAACAATGCCGAGCGCTAAACGAAATCAATTATGTAAAAACTGTGCGGATTTTCAACCCCTATCGGCGCATCGAAGCGGTCTGTTTGTAGCACTCACGACATCGCATGCGATTTGAGTAGTGCTGCCATCCAGCGTCCATAAAGCGCGCAAGTTTTCAATGTAGGTTGATGGCCGATTGTCACTGCAAAGCGGACGTGTGCTGGTGTGCTCCCTAACTTCCGCTATGGCCGAAGAGCGGGCGGTTAGCCCGCTGGTTCCCTCGCTATTTACCCCCGGCCAGATCAATAAAGCTGCCTGTTACGTACGACGCCTCATCTGATAACAGCCAGGAAATAGCCTGTGCCACTTCTTCGGGCTGGCCGCCACGTTTCATCGGTAGAAGGTCTTTTACGCGGTCGACCCGTCCGGCTTCGCCACCATCTGCGTGCATTTCGGTGTAGATAAATCCGGGGCGCACGGCGTTGACCCGGATGCCCTGGGCAGCAACTTCCAGAGACAAACCAATGGTCATGGTGTCGATGGCGCCCTTGGAGGCCGCGTAGTCGACATATTCATGCGGAGAGCCCAGGCGAGATGCGGCCGAAGAGACATTCACAATCGCCCCGCCCTGACCACCGTGGCGCCATGCCATTCGTTTTACCGCTTCGCGCGCGCAGATAAAGCTGCCGCTGACATTGGTGGCAAACAGCGTAGCCAGGCGGCTGGCATCCAGCGCTTCGATAGAGGCTTGCGGCATCAACATGGCTGCATTGTTCACCAGCCCGGTGAGCG
>JASLES010000109.1 GCA_030151005.1 Silvimonas sp. | reverse complement strand
TTGCAACTGGCGCGCTGCGGCGGCGGCCAGAATGGCGTCGGCCTGCACTTGCAACTTGGCTCCGAAGCCGCCGCCAATATAGCGACTCACCACGCGCACCTGCGCGACATCCAGCTGAAATGTGTGGGCGATGGTGGCTTGCGCCTGGGTCAGCATCTGGTTGGATGTGTACAACATGAGTTGATCGCCATGCCAGACTGCCAGGGTGGCGTGCGGCTCCATCATGGCGTGGGACTGATGCGGCGTAGACCAGATTTCATCGACCCGCACAGGCGCGCTGGCAAACGCTTGTTCAAAGTTGCCCAGCGCAGAGTCCGGCGCCTGCAGACCGGGTTTGGGCATGCGGGCGGACGCTTTAGCCGCAGCCAGATCAAAGACACCTGGCGCAGTGTCGTAATCTACGACGACCAGCGCTGCAGCAGCACGTGCCACCTCGAAGCTCTCTGCAACGACCAGCGCCACCGGTTGACCAAAGTGCAGCACGTGGTCATCGACCAATTGCGGTGTCGCCCCGGTTTCTTTATGCCCCTGGGGCGGCATGTCGCGCCAGGTCAGCACCAGCCGCACACCAGGCTGGCGCTTGGCGGAGCGGGCATCAATACTGCGAATCCGTCCTTTGGCGATGGTCGATGTCACCACAAACCCATATAACGGCACGCCTGCCTCGGCATACTCGTAGGCATAGGTGGCTTGCCCGGTCACTTTCAGACGACCGTCAACGCGATCCAGCGGTTTGCCAATCAACCCCTGGCGATTCTCATCAATAGGGTTGTTGCCTGCAGGCACCGACATATCCATCACGCACTCCCGCTTCAGGCTTGGGTCAGCGCCGCACGCAAGCTGCGCCGGGCCAGATCAATTTTGAAATCATTGCCACCATGCCCTTGGGCACCTGCCAGCAATAGTTCGGCGGCATGATCCACCGAGCCACCGGCAACCAGCGTTTGCTCTGCCTCAGCCACGCGCCAGGGTTTGGGCGCCACACCACCCAGTGCAAAGCGCGCCGACACAATCCGGCCATTCTGGCGACCAACCACCGCCGCCACAGAAACCAGTGCAAACGCATAAGAGGCACGGTCACGCACTTTGCGATAGGACTGCACCCCTTTGACTGGCGGCGGCAAAACAACAGCGGTAATGAGTTCGCCGGCCGCAAGGTTGTGCTCTTGCTGCGGCGTGTTACCCGGCAAGCGGTGAAAGTCCGCAATCGGGATCACCCGACGCTGACCGGCGCCGTTGATGGTTTCGACTTGCGCATCCAGCACGCGCATGGCCACGGCCATATCAGACGGGTGCACGGCAATGCATTGATCACTACCACCCAGCACCGCATTCATGCGGTTCACACCCTGCATGGCCGCACAACCAGAACCGGGCTCCCGCTTGTTACAAGGCAGGCCGGGCGTATAGAAATAATTGCACCGCGTACGTTGCAGCAAATTGCCGCCAGTGGTGGCCATATTGCGCAACTGCCCGGACGCCCCCGCCAACAGGGCACGACTGAGCACGGCGTAATCCCGGCGGATGCGCATGTCGGCCGCCAGGTCGCTGTTACGCACCATGGCACCAATACGCAGACCGCCCTCGGGCGTAGCCTCAATCTGGTTCAACGGCAGGCGGGAGACATCAACCAGGTGCAATGGTTTTTCAATTTGCAGCTTCATCAAATCCAGCAAATTGGTGCCGCCAGCAATAAATCGTGCGCCAGGCTGGGCGGCGGCGCGCGCTGCAGCAGCGGGATCGGTGGCGCGTTCGTAACTGAATGGAATCACGCTGCGTCTCCCGCCACGCTCTGTATGGCCGCAACAATGTTGGGATAAGCGGAGCACCGACAGATATTGCCGCTCATACGCTCGCGTATCTCTGCCGCGCTGAGCGACGCAGTAGCCGTGAGATCTGCAGTCACATGACTGGGCATGCCAGCATGGGCTTCAGACAACATGCCGATAGCGGAGCAAATTTGCCCACATGTGCAATAGCCGCACTGAAACCCGTCATGTTCGATAAATGCCTGTTGCAGCGGATGCAATTGCCCGCCATGCGCCAGGCCTTCAATCGTGGTGATCTCGTCACCGTCGTGCATGACGGCCAGCGCGAGGCAACTATTGATACGCCGGCCATTGACCAGCACCGTACAGGCACCGCACTGACCATGATCACACCCTTTTTTGGTACCGGTCAGGTGCAGATGCTCACGCAACAGATCCAGCAAGGTAGTCCGGGTATCCAGCGTGGCATCCATACGATGCCCGTTGATTACAAATCGGGCTGGACGGGTTGGGGCGGGCGAAGACACCGCGGCCACGTCGTCTACCGCCAGTACTGCACTTGGCACACCGAGAGACGCCAGGGCCGCACTGGCTTTGAGCAGATTGCGCCGGGCAGGGTCGGCAGGCTGATCAGGGCGGTTCATCGACGTGCTCCAGAATGTGAGCCAGACCGCTCCTCATCGCGCCAGCGGGCAGACGGGGAGGGAATGCGTGTGCGGTCCATACGGGCCAGATCGTCACGGGTATCAATATCCAGATGCACACCCGGATCGGTGACCGGCAAAAACTGCGCGGCGGCCGCATCACGCTCGATAATGGCGCGCGCACCCGCATCTCCCTGCAACTGGGCCAACTGATTCAGGTAATGTCCGGCAAAACCCACCGGATGACCGCGCCGGCCGTTAAAGGTTGGCACCACCAGCGCACTGCCCGTCGCCAGGCGACGCGCCACCTGCCGAATAGTGGCAGGCAAGATGAAGGGCATATCTGCCAATGCAACCACCCAGCCTGCGGCATGAGGCGTTTGCTGGACGGCATATGCCAGACTGTCGCCCATCCCCGTGGTTTCATCGCCAAACTCCAGAACATGCAAGCCGGCTGCTTCAAGCAAATACCGCAGCAAGACATGCCGCGGCGAAACCACCGCAACGGAGTACGGCACAGCGTCGATCAGATTGACCCCACTGCGCACGCCCAGGCGACTACCATCCCCCAGCGGGTGCAGCAATTTGGGCGAACCAAAGCGGCTGGAACGACCCGCTGCCAGCAACACGCCAACCAGGCCCTGCTGATTGCCCGGCTGATGCGGCGCATCAGGTTGATGTTCTTGATGTTTCATAAGTTGATTTCCGCAGCATTGTCGCGGTGTATGGCGCCATCACGGGCAACAAGCATGCCGCCCGTGTAGCCACCGAGCGCGGCTTTGATTTCGGCCAGGATGGCCAAAGCAACTTCTTCCGGGGCGTCTGCCCCGATATCCAGACCAACCGGGTAATGCAGCACGCCGGATTCGACCAGTTTTTGCGCTTTACTGCGTGCACCCAGTTCTTCGAGCAACCGTTCGGTGCGCGAACGCGGCCCCAGCTGCCCCAGATAACGCGGCGGCACCTCCAGCAATTGCGCCAGAATGCGTTGATCCTGCTCGTAACTGTGGGTCATGATCACCGCCACGCTGTCGCGCGTCATGCCAGATGAAGCAATAACCTCGTCCAGATCCAGAATCGAAACCTGATCGGCCCGGGCAAAGCGGGCGGGGCGAGCAAAGTGGCTGCGTGCATCGGCCACGGTGATCATCCAGCCCAGTTCTGCGGCGATATGCACCAGCGGCACGGCGTCATGCCCGGCGCCAAAGATGACCAGATGCGGCGGCGGGGCGAGCACCTCAAGAAAAAACTCTGCCTCGCCACCGTTGGCGTGATAACAGCACACCCTGGAGCCACCCTCCGCCAGCACAGTGGCAAGATCAGCAAAGACCCGCTCCTGCAAGGCACTGTCGTCCAGACGGCCTGAACGCGTCCCGTCCGGCGCTACAAACAAGCGCTGCCCGACATCCAGATAACTCACCCCAGTGCGCCCAATCACCACGGCACACGCACCCGGTTGTCGCTGCAGGGCAATGTCCTGCAGCCATGTCCATTGCGGGGATTGCGGGCGTATATGCTCCAGCAAGATGTGCACGGCACCGTTGCAGCCCAGGCCAAAGGTCCATTCGGCCTCGGCACCCGCGCTGGTGTCATAGCGGCAAACCACTGGCGCACCGCCAGACGTAAGCCACCAGGCCTTGCGCACGATTTCCGCCTCAAGGCAGCCACCGCTAACGGTGCCGGCGTGCTGGCCATCGGCGCAGACCAACATGCGCGCGCCGGGGCGGCGATAGGCGGAGTGTTCCACCTTGACCACGGTCGCCAGCACCACATCTTCGCCTCTGGCAAAGGCCGCGCCGATGGATTCAACAATCCCGGGAACCGTGTTCACATCCGCCTCCTGCAACCCGCTCAGGCTCTTACTGTGAACCTGCAAACATGCCCAGGCCGTCAGCGCTGTCCCGCACTTGCCGTAGGTTTTGTCTGACAAAACCGCCAGTATCCGCTGTAGGCTGGTGCGCACAGCACAACGCCTGGCAGGCCGACAGAAAACCCGCCGCGCCGGCAGCACACTGGATCATCGCCACCTGGCTACCGAGCGGAGCACACCATGACCCCTCATCCAACTCTCTTGCGTACGCCGGGACGATTGCTGCTGCAATGCATGTTGCAAGGGGTGCTGCTTCTGGCACAGCCAGCGCAGGCTGACGACGCCGCAGCCAGCAGCACCGCCACCAAAACGCCGCTGGCCCCGCGGGAAACCACCTTTATGGATAGCGCTGCACGCGCCAATCTGGCGGAAATCCGGCTGGGCCAATTGATGCTGCAGCGCTCAACTGTTCCGGATGTGAAGTTCTTTGCTGATCGCATGGTCAAAGAGCATCAAACCAATCTGGACGGGCTGAACCAGCTGGCCGCGCAAAAAGGCGCCCGCTTGCCAGATGACCTGAGCGTGGCCGACAAACAACTGTACGACCGCCTCAGCAAGCTGGACTCGCCGCAACTGGAACATGACTACATGGGCATTGCCGGGATGAAGGGGCATCTGGACGCCCAGAAGTTATTCCAGACCTACCTGAAAGAAGGCAAGGACAAAGACTTGCTGAGCTACGCCCAGATGACGCTCCCCACCATTAACGATCATCTTGAAATGGCCCACCACATGCTGGCCAACACCAAAAGCGAATAAACACACCCAGGCTTGCGCCTGTCAGGCCGGCCGCGCGGGGCGGGGTTGATTTCTGCTACCATGGCGAACGATCGTTCTCATGCGTTCACCCTCATCCCGCCCGAGCCCACCCGCCGCACATGAATGTCGCCATATCAGCCAGCCGCACGCTGGCCGACCCGTTTTACTACCTGAATAATTTCCGGTTGGTGCTCGATTGGGTTGCCACGCGCTACGACGACCTGCTCAATGACGAAGAACGCACCTTCTCACATCAGTTTGCCAACCTGCCGGAGCCGTCGCAGGCGTTGCTGGTCCGCATGGTCATGCGCAAGGGCGTACTGTTTCGGGCCAGCAAACTGGTCTACGCAGAGATTGGCGACGTCCATATCGCGGCCGCACCGTTACTGGCCCAAGGCTGGATCGACGACAAGCCAGATCTTGGCCTTGAGCAACTGTTTTCCCTGTTTACCAAAAGCGATCTGGCGCCGATCACCGCAGCGGCCCCGGCTGGCATAGCCCGCAAGACGGAACTACTGGCCTGGGCGCAGGCCTGTCACCCGCAGGCACAACCGCTAACTGACTGGTTACCCACCAATCCCGACACCGTCTTTGAAAACAAGGTTGACGCGCTGTGTGAACGGCTGCGTCTGATGTTCTTTGGCAACCTGAGCCAGGACTGGTCCGAGTTTGTACTCACCAATCTGGGCATCTACACGTTTGAACAAGTCGCCCTCAGCCCGGCCAGCCGCGCTTTTCATCAGCGCGCTGACGTTGATCACTACTTGCACCTGGCCCGTTGCCGCGACGCGCTGGAAGAGGGCGCAGACCCACATTTGCTGCTGGCCGCGCTGCCACAACCCCGACCGGACAACCCCTGGCTGGAACGCCGGCAGAATCGGCTGGTCTTCCAGCTAGCGCAACAACTGGAACGGACCGGACAGCTAGAGTCCGCACGGGCACTTTATGCTGATTGCGCCGCACCAGACGCCCGGCCACGCCATGTGCGCGTACTGGAAAAACTGGATCAGATCACCGCAGCACATGAACTGGCCTGCCATGTTGACGCTCACCCGCAAAGCGAAGCGGAATGGCAGCAAATTCAGCGTATGCTGCCGCGTCTGCGGCGCACGCTGGGGCTGACAAAAACACCGCGTACCAAGCCGGCGAAACCGGAAGAACTTTTGCTGCGCCTGCCGCAGCGTGCCGAGTGTGTTGAAGTCATCACGCGCGACCATCTGCATCAGGCCGACGCACCGGTGGTATACGTTGAAAATACCCTCTTTAATGCGCTGTTCGGTCTACTGTGCTGGCCGGTGATTTTCAGCCCGCTGCCCGGCGCATTTTTTCACCCTTTTCACCACAGCCCGGCGGACCTTGGCAGCCCGGACTTTCACGTGCGGCGCCAAGCCGGTTTTGATGATTGCCTGGCTGAACTGGCAAACGGCCAGTATCGCCAGACCATCCTGGAACGCTTTGCCCAGAAACAGGGCATCCAGTGTAGTTTCGTCAACTGGTCCGTCATCACCGAGCCCTTACTGCATCTGGCCTTGCAATGCATTCCGGCGGAACACCTGCTGGCTGTTTTTCGCCGCATGCTGGCAGACATCACAACCAACCGCACCGGGCTCCCAGACCTGATCCGCTTCTGGCCGACCGAACAGCGCTATCAACTGATTGAAGTCAAAGGTCCGGGCGATCGCCTGCAAGACAACCAGTTGCGCTGGATGGCGTATTTTGCCGAGCACGCCATTCCGGTGGCGGTGTGTTACGTGCAATGGGCAGCGTCCGCATGAAATACAGCGTTGCTGTCCGCGAACTGTGCGAGTTCGTTGCCAAACGTGGCGATCTGGACTTGCGCTTTACGCCCGCACCCTCCGCCCAGGAAGGCATGGCCGGACATCAAACCGTGACCTTGCGGCGCGGCGCCCGTTACTTGACCGAAATCACCCTGGCCGGCGAGTTTGGCCCATTGCAGGTGCGTGGCCGGGCAGATGGTTACGACCCTGGACAAAACCAGCTGGACGAAATCAAGACCTATCGGGGCCGGCTGGAGCGCATGCCGGAGAACCACCGCCATTTGCATTGGGCGCAAGCCCGCATCTATGGCTGGTTGCTGTGCGAGACCATGGAGTTGTCATCCCTGACGGTCGCACTGGTGTACTACCACGTCACCACCGGCCGGGAAACCATCCTGCGTGAGGAGCACAGCGCAGAGTCACTCAAGACGTTCTTTGACGAATGCTGCGGCACGTTTCTGGCCTGGGCAGAACAAGAAATCGCGCACCACAGTGCACGCAAGGCCGCACTCAGCACCCTGGTGTTCCCACACCCGGATTTTCGGCCGGGCCAAAGAGACCTTGCAGAAACTGTCTACAAAGCGGCCCACACCGGCCGCGCCTTGCTGGCGCAGGCCCCAACCGGCATCGGCAAGACCATGGGCACGCTGTTCCCGCTATTAAAAGCAGTGGCGGCAGACAAACTGGACCGGGTGTTTTGCCTGGCCGCCAAGACATCTGGCCGCGCGCTGATTCAGGAAAGCCTCAGCAAACTGCGGCGCAGTGCGCCAGGTTTGCCGCTGCGCTCACTGGAAATGGTGGCGCGTGACAAAACCTGCGAGCACCCGGACAAATCCTGCCACGGCGACTCGTGCCCACTGGCCAAAGGTTTCTACGATCGCCTGCCCGCTGCGCGTGCCGCGGCGCTGACGCGTTTGCACATGGATCAAGTCACCCTGCGTGACGTCGCACTGGACCACCAGATCTGCCCCTATTACCTGAGCCAGGAAATGGCGCGCTGGGCCGACGTGGTGAGCGGGGACTACAACTACTATTTTGACAGCTGTGCGCTGCTGTTCAGCCTGACCCAGATGCGCGACTGGCGCGTTGGCGTGCTGACCGACGAAGCCCACAACCTGATCGAGCGCGCCCGCGCCATGTATACCGGTGAAATGGCGCAGTCCACGCTCAAAGCCCTGAGCAAAAATCCGCCTGCGCCGCTTAAAAAATCACTCAAAAAACTGGCGCGCGCCTGGAGTGACATCATTGCGGAGCAGACCGTCCCTTATCTGGTGTACGCCCGCCTGCCAGACCGTTTGGTCATGGCGCTGATGTCCGTCGTGGCTGATTTCTCTGAGGTCCTGGCGGAAGAGCCCGACAGCCTGAGCCCGGATCTGCTCAATTTTTATTTTGACGCGGTTCATCTGACCCGACTGGCAGAAACCTTCGGCTCGCACTCCTGGTTTGAAGTCACACTGAGCGGCGAGGGCAGACATGCAGATTCGGTCCTGCGCATCCGTAATATCGTGCCCGCACCACACTTGCAGCCACGCTTTGAAACCGCGCAAACCGCCGTGCTGTTCTCTGCCACGCTGAACCCGTTCGGGTTTTATACCGACACACTGGGCATGCCTGCCAACACAGCACAATCTGACATTGCGTCCCCGTTTCACCCGGACCAGTTAAGCGTGCAGGTGGTCACGGATGTTTCCACCCGGTTCAATGATCGCAGTGCCTCTGTAGCGCCGATTGCCGACTTGATTGCCCGCCAGTTTGCCGCCGCCCCTGGCAATTATCTGGCGTTCTTTAGCAGCTTTGATTATTTGCAGCAGGTAGAACAAGCGCTACGCCAGCGGCACCCGCACCTGATGCTGTGGCCACAACAACGCCAGATGAGCGAGCCCGCCCGTAACGAATTCCTGGCGCGTTTTACCGAGACCAGCGCCGGCGTCGGTCTGGCGGTACTCGGTGGCGCGTTTGCCGAAGGCATTGATCTGCCGGGCAGCCGTTTGATTGGCGCCTTTGTGGCCACTCTGGGCCTGCCACAGGTCAACCCGGTTAACGAAGAAATGCGCCAGCGCATGGATGATATTTTCGGCACCGGTTACGACTACACCTACCTTTATCCCGGCTTGCAAAAAGTAGTGCAGGC
>JASLES010000056.1 GCA_030151005.1 Silvimonas sp. | reverse complement strand
ACAGATTGAACGCTTCGATCAGCGCGGGCTTGGGTTCGTCGCTATGACGGATGATGCGGATGACTTCATCGATATTCAGGAAGACGATGAGACGGCCTTCCAGGATATGAATGCGATCGTTCACCTGGCCAAGACGATGATTCAAACGGCGCGTTACTGTCACAAAGCGGTAGTCGATCCACTCTTCCAGCAACGCTTTGAGCGACTTCTGCGCCGGGCGCCCATCGCGACCAATGCAAACCACGTTGAAAGAGAGCGATGTTTCCAGCGAGGTATGCGCCAGCAACACATTCATTAATTCGTCCGGATTCTGGCGGGACGATTTGGGTTCGAGCACCAAACGGACTGGCTGATCTTTGCCCGATTCATCACGTACACGATCGAGCAAGGACAGGATCAATTGCTTGGTCTGAATCTGTTCCTGGCTGAGGGCTTTCTTGCCCTTTTTGACCTTGGGGTTGGTCAGTTCTTCAATTTCTTCCAGCACGCGCTGCGACGAAGTCCCTTGTGGCAGTTCAGTAACGACCATTTGCCACTGGCCGCGCGCCATGTCTTCTTTTTCCCAGCGGGCACGAATCTTCAGCGAGCCACGGCCGGTTTCATAGGCCGCCTGGATATCGCGTCGGCCAGAAATAATCTGCCCGCCGCCAGGCAGGTCCGGGCCCTGGATGTATTGCATCAAGTCGGCCACACCCAGCGCGCGATTACGAATCAGCGCCACGGCAGCGTCGGCCACTTCGCCCAGGTTGTGTGATGGAATCTCGGTTGCCATACCCACGGCAATGCCGGAGGCACCGTTAAGCAGCAGCATGGGCAGACGGGCCGGCAACAGCACTGGCTCATCAAATGCGCCATCGTAGTTGGGGATAAAGTCCGTGGTGCCCTGGTTGAGTTCACCCAGCAACAAATCAGCAATCGGGGTGAGCCGCGCTTCGGTGTAACGCATGGCAGCGGCATCGTCGCCATCGCGTGAACCAAAGTTGCCCTGGCCATCAATCAGGGGGTAGCGCAGCGAGAAACTCTGGGCGATGCGCACCAACGCGTCGTACGCAGACTGGTCACCGTGCGGGTGATACTTACCCAGTACTTCACCGACAATACGTGCAGACTTGACGGGCTTGGCGGTAGAGGTCAGGCCCATCTCATGCATGGCGTAGAGCACGCGACGCTGTACCGGTTTCTGGCCGTCTTCCACTTGGGGCAGGGCGCGGCTCTTGACCACGCTCATGGCGTATTCAAGATAGCTGCGCTCGGCGTACAAGCCGAGCTGTACGGACTCGCCGTCGTCTGGCGCTGAGGCGGAAACCTGCGCAGATACAAAACGGCGGTTGCCGCCACCTTGGCCGGCATCTACTTCAGGTGCTGCTTCTTCAAGGGTTTCGGCGGCGGTTTCGGGCAAAAGCTCGTTTTGTTCGTCGATTTCAGACATGGCACCACTATCCATGAAAACAGGTCAGACGGCATTGTAGCCGCGCGCTGTGTTCCGTGGGCAGAGCGTGCGCAGAATGTCGCTGTTCCACGTGGAACATCAGATGCATTAGCGGGTGCTGATGCTTAAAAGCGGAAGGAAAGTGCGTTAACGCAACAAGGGCAGGCGTGCGCGCCGCACCAGTTGGGCGACGGCTTGTTCTGGTGAAGACTCGCAGATGATGCCGGCGGCGGCCTGCCAGAGCATCAGATTTAGTGGCACCCCGAAATCCTCAATGCTATCGCCAGATTTATCCACCCATCGGTCGCGCGGGCGGGATGCGCCGGGTACCCGGGTGTACATGGGGGTGTCGGCCTCAGCATCGGGTACCCAGACCCAGACCGGCTTGCCCAGGGCAAAGGCAAAACCGACCTCAAACGCGGTACCGGAATCCGGTTCGCTTGTACTGCGAAACGCACGCAGATCGGCCAGTACCAGATGGCTGCGACCGATCAAGTTGCAGTTTTGCTGGAAAATCCACTGACGGCGGGATTGCTGGTCATGCAGCGGCGGCAAGTTGGCGTCGAGCGGAAACAATCCCTGCAAGCCGTGCATTTCGCAGGCTGATTTCAGTCTGGCGCCCCAGACTTCGGCATCCGGCCGAAACACGCCGGGGCCGGCAAGGTAAACAGAGATTTGGGAAGCCATTGCACCGCAGCAGACAGAGGATCGGGCCAGAAGCTGGCAAGTGTTGAAAGCTAGTTATTATGACCGTTTAACAAACAGAAGGGGCGCTATTGCGCCCCTCGTGTCGTCTGCAAACGTCGGCAGATGAAATTGTTTCAACTGTCTATCTGTTGATCGCTTAAATGTCGGCTTCAACCTCATTGCCACGCGCTTCCAGCCACGCACGCCGGCTGGAGGCTTCGCTCTTGCCCATCAGCATATGCATCATGTCACGCGTGTTCTGGCTGACATCGTCGGGGATGCCCACGCGCAGGACGCGGCGCGTATCCGGGTTCATGGTGGTTTCATACAACTGCGTGGCGTTCATTTCGCCCAGGCCCTTGAAGCGGGAGATATCCCACGCGCCTTCACGGACTTTCTCGGCCCGCAGTTTGTCCAGAATTGCGGTCAACTCGCCCTCGTCGAGCGCGTAGAACTTGCGCGGCGGCTTGTTCTTGCCGGCACCGGCGACATCCACCCGGTATAGCGGTGGTTGCGCCACGCAGACATGCCCGCGAGCGATCAACGCCGGGAAATGACGGTAGAACAGGGTGAGCAGCAACACCTGGATGTGTGAGCCATCCACGTCCGCGTCAGACATGATGATGATCTTGCCGTAGCGCAAGCCAGAGAGGTCCGGCGTATCGCCTAGCGCATGCGGGTCTACGCCAATAGCGACGGCGATATCGTGCACTTCGTTGTTGGCGAAAATCTGGTCACGATCGACTTCCCAGGTGTTAAGCACCTTGCCACGCAAGGGCAGGATGGCCTGAAAGTCTTTGTCCCGGCCCAGCTTGGCCGATCCGCCAGCAGAGTCGCCCTCTACCAGGAACAGTTCACAGCGATCGGTCTCATCACTGGCGCAATCGGTGAGCTTGCCCGGCAACACGGCCACGCCGCTGGATTTTTTCTTCTCCACCTTCTGCGCGTTTTTCTGGCGGGCCTGGGCCGCACGGATGCACAGTTCGGCCAGCTTTTTACCCAGGTCTACGTGTTCGTTCAGCCACAGATCAAACGGGGATTTGACCATGGTGGAGACCAGTTTGAGGCCATCACGACTGGTGAGTTTGTCTTTGGTCTGGCCCTGGAATTGCGGGTCCAGGATCTTGGCGGAGAGCACAAACGAGGCGCGGCTGAACAAGTCTTCCGGTAGCAGTTTCACGCCTTTGGGCGTGAGCGAGTGAAATTCCATAAAGGTTTTCACGGCCTGAAATACACCATCACGCAGGCCGGATTCGTGCGTACCGCCAACCAGCGTGGGGATCAGGTTCACATAAGATTCGCGCGACGTCGGGCCGTCTTCAGTCCAGGTCAGCGCCCAGCCGCAGCCTTCGCCTGGCGCAAAGGTTTCGTCCACACCTTCAATAAAACGCTCACCACGGAAAATCGGAATAACCAGCTCATAACCGGCCAGTTGCTCGGCCAAGTAACCCGGCAGGCCATCCGGGTAGTTCCAGGATTTCTCTACGAACTCGCCACTGGCTTGTTCCAGCTTGAGCGTAACCACAAGGCCGGGTAGCAACACGGCTTTGGATTTCAACAGGTGTTCCAGTTCACCCTGCGGAATGGTGGCGGAGTCAAAATACTTGGGATCCGGTGCGACAAACACCGTCGTGCCGGTGTCTTTTTTGGCACAGCTGCCGCCCACAGACAAGGGTTCGATCACGTCCCCGTTGGCAAAGGCCAGCTTGTTGATCTGGCCGTCCCGTTTGACTTCCACCTCCAGCCGCGTTGCCAGCGCGTTGGTTACCGACACACCCACGCCGTGCAAACCGCCGGAAAACGCATAAGCGCCGCCGTCTTTCTTATCGAACTTGCCGCCGGCATGCAGTTGCGTGAATACCACCTGGACTGTGGGCACGCCTTCTTCCGGGTGAATACCCACCGGAATACCCCGCCCGTTGTCGCTCACCCGCATGGTCTGGTTGCGGTACAGCGTGACATCAATGCGCGTCGCAAAGCCGCCCAGCGCCTCGTCTGCCGCGTTATCGATCACTTCCTGGCAGATATGCAGCGGGTTATCCGTGCGCGTATACATGCCAGGGCGGTGGCGGACCGGATCAAGCCCTTTCAGGACTTTAACGGCGGATTCATCGTAACGGGGTGTGGACATGGTCTTCAACGCGGCAGTCTCTGGATGCGGCGAAGTCTAACAAACCCGGCCCGGCCGGCAAACCACCGCATACCAGGGACTATGTGATCTGTACATTACGGATTTGTTTAAACTGAACGTTTACCGCTGTAATCAGTCTGTGAATGACAACAATTGAATAGAAGCAGACTGGATACACCATGAACGCGCTTGCATCCATGATCGGCATCCCTGCCATCAAGGCGGTGGTGGATGATTTTCTTTCCCTGTTGCGGCAACACCCGCGGTTTAGCGCAAGCTACAACCAGATTGCAGATGAAGGCCGCCTGAAAACGCGCCTGGTGCATTTCTGGCACGCTGTGCTCGATGGTGAAACCTGGCAACTCTCTTTGACCCGTGGCGTCGCTGGCGGGCAAATGCCGGCGATCTTTGCTGAAAGCCACGGTCTCGTGTTCCAGTTGTTCCGTGCCGCTATCAACCGGTGCCTGCATAACGAACTGGGTCAGGCCTGGCTGCGCCGGGTCGATATCCTGGAACAATCATTCCCGCAATTACGCGGCCCGGTGCTGGCCGCTGAACCCAGCCCCAATCTGACCGTCAACCGCTGCCGCCAGATCAACTGAGCGCATTCGCTAACCCAGCCCGCGCCGATACTGGATGGCCTCCGCGACATGAGGGGCGCTGATGACCTCACACCCGGCCAGATCTGCAATTGTGCGGGCCAGTTTCAATACCCGGTGATAGCTGCGGGCCGACAGATTTAGCTTTTGCAGCGCGGTATGCAGCATGGCGCGCGCCGCCTCATCCGGGGTACACCACCGATCAATCTCTGCCGTCGTGAGTACCCCGTTGGGCTTGCTCTGGCGCGCGTGCGCGTATTCCCAGGCTTTCAGAATGCGCTGCCGTACCGTCGCGGTATCTTCGCCATCGGGCGCAGCCAGCAGCGTGTGTTCACTCAGTGCCGGCACTTCAATGGCGATATCGAGCCGATCCAGAAATGGCCCGGATAACTTGGTCCGGTAACG
>JASLES010000008.1 GCA_030151005.1 Silvimonas sp. | reverse complement strand
TCATCAACGCAGCCCGGCCAATCGAGGTCATCCAGCAAGAACTGCATGTACTGCTCAGTGGCTGGGCGCGCGAGACACTGGCATGACGCAGTACACGCTTTACCCCTGGCAAGAAGCAGCATGGCGGCAGTTGATGCACGATCCGGCACGCCTGCCCCACGCACTCTTGCTGACCGGCGAACCTGGCATTGGCAAGCGCCGTTTTGCCGAACGCCTTGCGGCCTGGTATCTGTGCGAACACCCGGACAAGCGCATTGCCCCATGTGGCGAATGCGATGGCTGCCGCTGGCAAGCTGCGGGCAATCACCCGGATTTCCGGATTCTTGCGCCCAGTGACCCGGTCGATGAAGAGGCCGAAGACACCAAAGCCAAACGCAAACAGCCCATCATTGGTGTGGAAGAAATCCGCGACCTGACTGACTTTGTGAACCTCTCGTCCCACCGCAACGGGGCGAAAGTGACGCTGGTCTACCCAGCCGAAGCCATGAACACCGCTGCCGCCAACGCGTTTCTGAAAACGCTGGAAGAACCACCCGCCGGTGCCCAGTTTATTCTGGTCACGCACCAGGCGCGCCGGTTGCTGCCGACCATTCGCAGTCGCTGTCGCGTGTTGGCGCTGACCACGCCGGACACCGCGACAGCCACTAACTGGCTGGAACAACAAGGTGTGCGCGATGCAGCCGTACACCTGGCCCACGCGGGCGGCTCGCCGCTGGCCGCGCAAGAAGACGCCGAGGCGGAGTGGTTGCCGCTGCGGGCCAGCGTGTTGGACCAGATCAGCGCACCACAGCATCTGAACGTGCTGGGGCTGGCTGCCGAGATTGAAAAAGCGAAGGTCGAACCGGCCCGAGTGATCGAATGGCTGCAGAAATGGACCCATGATCTGATTACTTTGGGCATGTCCGGGCGGATTCGCTATTATCCAGATCGGGAAACCGCGCTGACCAAACTTGCGCCGCGAGCAAGCCGCATGCTGGTTTACGTTGATCGCCTGCAGCAGGCACAACGCCTGGCGCACCATCCGCTCAATGCGCGGCTGGTTTTTGAATCGTTGCTGTTCGACTATCTGGCCGCGTTGCGCGGCAAGCTGACAGGAAACCTGCCATGAACGAACCCGTACGCACCGGGACCACCCGCCCTGGCGTGCTATCGCTGAACATCAAGGAAAAGGCGGCGCTGTATGCGTCGTACATGCCTTTTGTAAAGGGCGGCGGCATTTTCATTCCGACCAACAAGCCGTACCGGTTGGGTGACGAGGTGTTCATGCTGTTGTCGCTGCTGGACGATCCGGCCAAGATTGCGGTCTCTGGCCACGTGATCTGGCTAACCCCACCTGGCGCACACAACAACCATCAACAGGGCATTGGCGTGCGCTTTTCCGGCAACGAGGCCGGCGCCCAGGCCCGCAAGAAAATCGAAGCCTTGCTGGGTGGTTACCTGCAATCGGCCCGCACCACTCACACCATGTAGGACGCTTACCCGTTCCAGGGTAGCAACTCATTGATTTACAATAAACAGGCCGCAACTTTTGCGGCCTGTTTGTTTCTTACCGCCAACTGCCTCGCTCGTACCGGATTCTCCATGTTCGTTGACTCGCACTGCCATCTGAATTTCCCTGACCTTGTTACTAACCTGGACGCGCATCTGGCCGCCATGGTCGACAACAAGGTCAGTCACGCGCTTGTGGTTGCGGTCAACCTGCCGGACTTGCCGGGCGTGCTGGCACTGGCGCAATCCCAACCCAATCTGTTTGCCTCGGTCGGGGTCCACCCGGATTACGAAGACACCGAAGAGCCCACGGTAGAAGGTCTGCTTGCCCTGGCAAAGCAACCCAAGGTCATCGCCATTGGTGAAACCGGGCTGGATTACTACCGCCTGGAAGGCGATCTGGAATGGCAGCGGGAGCGTTTTCGCACCCATATCCGCGCGGCGAAGCAAGCGGGCCTGCCGCTGATCATCCACACCCGTTCTGCCTCAGCCGACACCATCCGCATCATGAAAGAAGAAGGCGCGGATGAATTTGGCGGCGTGATGCATTGTTTTACGGAGAGCTGGGAAGTCGCCCAGGCGGCGATTGATCTCAATTTTTATATTTCTTTCTCGGGCATCGTGACGTTCAAGAAAGCAGAAGAGCTCAAGGAAGTGGCCAAACGGGTGCCGCTGGAGCGCATGCTGATCGAAACCGACTCCCCCTATCTGGCGCCGGTGCCGTTCCGCGGCAAGATGAACCAGCCAGCCTGGGTGCGCCATGTGGCCGAACACATTGCCGAATTGCGTGGTGAACCACTGAACCGCATTGCCGAGATCACGACAGAAAACTTCTTCCGCCTGTTTGCCCAGGCCCGGAGCATGCAATGAGCGCCCCGACGGAAGTCACGCTCCTGGGTGTCGGGTCTTCTGGCGGGTCCCCCGCGCTGGGCTGCACCTGCCCGACCTGCACGTCTACCGACCCGAGAAACCGCCGCACCCGCGCCAGCGCCGTGATCAAAGCGGGCGGGCTGACACTGTTGATCGATACGGGGCCAGATCTGCGCCAGCAAGTACTGCGCGAAGGCCTGCTGCATATCGACGCCGTGCTGTACACCCATCCCCATGCCGATCATCTGCATGGCATTGATGATCTGCGCGCGTTCTGCTGGCTTAACCGCGCGGCTATTCCGGTGTTCGGTAATACCTTGATGGCCGAGCACATCAAAAGCCGTTTTAGCTACACCCTGTTTCCACCTGGTGATTACTGGGACAAACCGGTACTCACCCTGACCGAAATTGATGAGCGTCCGTTCGAGTTCAAGGGCGTCACCATCACCCCCATACCACTGATGCACGGCAAATGGCCGATTCTGGGTTACCGCGTGGGTAACGTGGCCTATCTGACTGATGTGTCGCACATTCCGCCAGAGAGTTTTGAGCGGCTGGAAAACCTGGACGTGCTGTTCCTTGATTGCCTGCGCCCCGTTCCGCACCCGACCCACTTTGGTGTGGATCAAGCGCTGGAGGCTGCGCAACGCATCAAGGCGCGCCGTACCGTGCTGATTCATATGACGCACGAACTGGAATTCAGCGCGCTGTCGGCCCGCCTGCCCGATGGCATAGAAGTGGGCTACGATGGCTTGCAGGTCACTGCGGAGCGTTAAGTCATGAGCCAGACCCCGGATCTGAACGTACTGGGCATGCCCCTTGTCCCCTGCAGCATGGACCCGCTAACCGGCTTCATGCGGGATGGCTGCTGCCGGGATCACCCGCTCGATAACGGCAAGCACACGGTGTGTGTCGAAGTCACGGCCGACTTTCTGGCTTTTTCAAAATCACGTGGCAATGATCTGTCTACGCCGCGACCAGAATGGGGCTTTGACGGACTCCAGCCCGGTGACCGCTGGTGTCTGTGCGCCGCACGCTGGATTGAAGCCCTGACGGCGGGCAGCGCGCCCAAAGTGATCATGGCGGCCACGCATGAATCCATTCTGGAACATGTCTCGCTGGAAACCCTGGTGAGCTTCTCGCTGGATTACTCTCGGCACTAAAGCCTCACGCTGCGCAAGCAGAGCCAAACCCGCCTGTTCCACTGCGCCATGCAACCTGCATAATGGCCGCAAACACATCACAGCAAGACCCAGGGGAAAGCATGCGCTCAGGCAATATCCTCACGCTGGCCGGTTGGCGGCATGGCACGCTCCACACCCAGGATGGCCGGATCAGCCAGATTGATGGTCGCCCCGCGACGCCAGACAGCAATGCCGATGCGATCATCTTGCCAGGCTTTGTGGATCTGCATGTCCATGGCGGCGATGGTGCCAACATCATGAACGGCGCGGCAGCGGCAGAGACGATCTCCCGCATGCATGCGCGCCACGGTACCACCTCCCTCCTGGCGACCACGGTCAACGCCCCGCATGAACGCCTGTTGCCTTTGCTGCAGCAACTGGCTGCCCCCATTGCCCGGCGCCCGCAAGATGGCGCCCGTTTTCTGGGCGTGCATCTGGAAGGCCCGTATGTGAACCCTGGTCGACTGGGCGGTTTGCCCAATCACGCGCGCACCGCCGTGATTGCTG
>JASLES010000402.1 GCA_030151005.1 Silvimonas sp. | reverse complement strand
CCCCGATGGATCTTTGGGCTGTTTTTCCGACAGGGCGTCAGGCGAATGCGAAGGCACGGGCGTTTGCGCAATTCGTGAGCGACTGCATGTCGAACACGCCATTTCGCTTGCCCTGAATAGAGGGTGGCCTGCAACTTGCTGAATGATAAAAATCGAGCTTGCTGGCGGGTGGGCGTTTTATTTCCTCCTACTCACACCTCAATGCCTGAATCCCGGATTCTGCGCAAAGATGTCCCTTGCCCATTCGTAAAACGCCCGGACCACCGGGGAGAGTTGGCGGCTACGGGCGTAGACCATCGATACGGGTAGCGACGCGGGGGTGTGTTGCTGCAAGAGCGGCACCAGTCGGCCCGCCTGGATATGCGGTTCCAGCAGGTATGACCCGGCCTGAACAATGCCGAGGCCAGCCAGGCCGCAATCCACATACGCCTCAGTGTCGTTCACATGAATGTGTCCGCTCGGCGTATGGCGCCAGGGTTCGCTGTTGCGTACAAACTCCCATTCCTTAACGCGTCCGGTACGGCTGAATGAGTAGCCGACGCACTCGTAATCAGCCAGGGACTCCAGGGTTTCGGGTATGCCGTGTTTTTCCAGAAACGCGGGGCTGGCGCAGGTGATCCAGCAGAACCGGCCCAGCTCGCGGCCGATCAGGGAAGATGAGTCTTCCAGCGACCCAGTGCGGATGGCGCAGCCCAGTCCTTCTTTCACAAAGTCAGATATCCGGTCGTCCAGGCTCAGCGACAGTGAGATATCCGGGTACCGTGTGCGGAAGGCGTGCAGTTGCGGGATCAGGATCAAGCGGCCGATCGACATCACTGAACCCACGCGCAAGCGCCCCCTTGGCTGACGGGTCGCTGCCGTAAATGCCGCGTCCATGTCGGCGACATCTTCAAGTACACGCCGGGCGTGCTCCAGATAAACCTCGCCATCCGGTGTCAGGTGCAGGCGCCGGGTGGTGCGCTGGATGAGCTGAACGCCCAGTACCGTTTCCAGATTCTTCAATACCCCAGAAACGGTGGACGGCGGCAGGTTCAGTGTTTCGGCCGCGCCGCGCAGGCTGCTGGATTCCACGATGCGCACGAACACCTGCATGACTTGCAATTTATCCATGCCAGCACCTCTTTGTCCCTAAGAATCAAACCTCTGGCCAAACATGGATTGTTCGGCTCAGCCGTAGAATGAAAACGGTTCCTCTGCCTTTTTCTGCCTCATGCCGCCGGGCACCATGCACTCATTCCGGCACTGCAAGGGGTAGTGCCAAGGATATTGAGGATACATCATGAACGTCTCTCGTCGCACCTTCATCGCTGGCGCAACTGCAGCGGCTGCAGCCAGCATTGCCAGAGCTTCTGGCTTGGCGGCAACACTTGCCAGTGATGCTGGCGCCGATGAATTTACGGGTACCGGTTCGTCCCGCGAGCTGTTGATTAAAGGCGGTACGATCCTGACCATGGACCCGGCCACCGGCGATCTGGAGCGCGGCGACATCCTGATCCGCGGCAACAAGATTGTACGGATTGCAGCCCATATTGATGCACCCACGGCCCAAGTCATTGATGCCCGTGGCCGCATAGTGATTCCAGGCTTTGTGGATACCCATCGCCATGCCTGGGAAGGCCAGTTACGTCGCATCAACCCCAACTCGGCCGATCTGGATGATTACATTGCCGGCACCCATGCGTCGTTCGCCACGCACTACCGCCCCCAAGACATGTACATCGGCAATCTGCTGACCAGCCTGGGTGCGCTGGATTCGGGCATCACCACCCTCATTGATAACTCGCACAACAGCCGCTCGATCGATCATGCCCGTGCCGCGATTGATGCTCTGGCGTTTGCCGGCATCCGCGCCGTGCATGCACCGGGTGCGCCGCTGGCCGGCAAGTGGCATCAGGCGAGCTGGTATGAGGATCTGGCCCGTTTGCATGAAGAGCGCTTCGCCGGGCAAGACGGCCTGATCACCATGGGCATGATGGTGTCGCTGGAACGCGAACAATGGGCCGTCGGCCGCGGTCTGGGCATTCCGCTGATCACCGAGTTTTTCGGGCAGGAAATGTCAGCCCAGTTGCCCGCCATGCACCGCGACGGTCTGCTGGGGCCAGACAACATCTTCAACCATTGCACAGACCTCTCGACCGAGGCCTGGCACATCATCCGCGACACCGGTATCCGCGTGGACGTGTGCCCGCGCTCGGATTCGCAGTGGGCGCTGGCCACCGGGATGTTTGGCTATCAGGCCGCACTGGATCACGGTATTCGGCCAGGGTTCAGTGTGGATAACGAAAGCGCGTACAGCGGCGACATGTTTGCAGAGATGCGCACCGCGCTCTACCTGCAACGCAGCGCCGCCCAGGCCCTGCGCTTCAAAGGCGACCAGCACGCACCGGCCCCCGTCACGCTGCGCCAGTTATTGCAGGCCGCAACGATTGATGGCGCTGCTGTGGCCGGGCTCGCACACAAGACCGGCAGCCTCGCGGTGGGCAAAGAGGCCGACATCGTGCTGATCAATGCCAACGACATCAACCTCTACCCCTCGAATAACGCCCTTGGCACCGTCGTCAGCGCGGCAGAACGCAGCAATGTCGAAACGGTGATCGTGGGCGGCCATATCCGCAAACGCGACGGCAAGTTGCAGGGCGTCAACTTCGACGCGCTGCGTGAACTGACCGAGTCCTCGCGCCGCTACCTGTTCAAGGCCGTTGGCTTTCAGGCCAATGACCTGGCTGAACACTTCGAACTGAAAGGCTAAGTAGCGCGCAGCAGCGCACTGCTGGTCTTCATGGACGGCTGGACACACCGACACCTCAGGCCGTGCCAGCCCTTTGCTTCAGCCAGTTCGTACTGGCTGCTTCTGGAGAACTGAAATGAACGCAACTTTGCACAACCAAACCGTGGTGATCGCGGGTGGTGGTTCGGGTATGGGCCTTGCCCTGGCACAACGGGCCGTCGCAGCGGGGGCCACGGTTCATCTGCTGGGCCGCACGCTGGGCAAGCTGATCAAAGCGCACGAATCACTGGTCGGTCAGGGCGATGGCGCGGTGGAAATCCACGTTATCGATATCAGCCAGGACGATGAGGTTGCTGCCTTTGCAGCCACGCTGGATCGGGTGGACCACCTCGTCACCACAGCGGCAGATCTCGTATTCAAGCCACTGCTGGACATGCAACGGGAGGATGTCGAACGCATCATGTCATCCAAATTCCTTGGGGCGGTCCACCTGGTGCGCCATCTGGCCCCGAAGATGAGCCACGAGGGTTCGATCACCTTCTTTAGCGGTTCGGCGGCCTACAAGGCGGCCCATGGCGCCAGCATTGTCGCCGCAATGAACGCCGCGCTGGATGGCCTGGCCCGCACCCTGGCGCTGGAACTGGCTCCGATCCGCGTCAACGTGGTGTCCCCGGGCATTGTCGATTCGTCCACCTGGGATTTTCTGCCAGACCACATCCGTGTCGACACCTTGAAGAGCATTGGCAGTGGCCTGCCAACCGGTCGGGTGGGTACCTCAGCCGAGCTGGCCGATGCCGCTATGTTCGTGATCGGCAATGGCTTCACTACAGGCAGCGTGCTGCAGATCGACGGCGGCGCCAACGCCTGAGTGAAGGAGAAAACCATGAACCTCATCCTCTTTGCTCTGGCGTTTGCTGCGGGTACGGCGATTTCCTTGCAGGCGGCGGTCAACAGTCAGTTGGCGGGTGGGCTGGGCGGCAACGTCGTCGCGGCCGGGCTGGTGTCCTTTGCCATCGGCACGGTGGCGCTGGCGGTGATTGCGACGGGCAAAGGGGGTCTGGGTATGGCGATCTCCCATTTACCGGCGCAACCACTGTGGCAACTCACCGGCGGGTTACTGGGTGCCGGGGCCATTTTCTGCACGGTGCTGCTGGCCCCGCGCATTGGTCTCGCCAACATGCTGGCCCTGGTCATTGCTGGCCAGTTGATCACGTCGCTGAGCATCGATCACTTCGGGCTCGTCGGTACGGTCACGCGCCAGGTTTCCGCCATCAAGCTGACCGGCGCGCTGGTGATGCTTGCCGGCGTATTTCTCACCCTGTTTGGCAATCAACTGGTGCAGGCGCTCTCCCGCCAGCACTGATGCCGATCCATTTCGAGACTCACCATGAAAGACAATCAGCTCTCCGCCGACACCCGTTATGACCGGGGTACCAATGCCTTTGAAATCATCACCGGCATTCCAGCGCGGGATTTCACCGCCAGCCTGAACAACGTGGCGCCACGTTTTGCCCGCTACGTCATGGAATGGGAATTCGCCGACATGGTGGGTGAATCCTGCCTGGATTCACGTACCAGCGAAATCGTTGCCATCACGGCCATGGCCATTCTCGGCGCCAGCGCGGCACCTGTACTCAAGCTGCGCATCAACACCGCACTCAATGCCGGCGTGACCCGTGAAGAAATCATCGACGTATTCATCCAGCTTGGCATTGCCGCCGGCTTCCCCATCGCACTGGCGGCTATTCATATCGCCCAGGAAGTGTTTGCCCTGGCCGATGCCAGCGCGCTGTCCACGAGCCTGGACGAAACGCTGGGGCGGTCCAGCCTGGGTTCCCAGCCGGCTTAAGGCTGATCCGATCATCACTTTGTAGAGATACATCATGAACAACGCACTCCCTACCACCTATCGCCGCTGGCAAGTGCCCGAACTGGGCTTGAACAAACTGGACCTGCACGCACTGCCGCTGCCCGTGCCTGGCGCAGGCGAAATCCTGATCCAGACCGAAGCCGTTTCGCTCAATTACCGTGATGCCGAAGTCGTCGACAATGGCATGGGCAATCCGCTTACGTTCCCGTTTACCCCCGCTTCTGACATGGCTGGCCGCGTTGTGGCGGTGGGCGCTGGCGTGACCCGCTTTGCGGTGGGAGATCGGGTGTTGTCGGCCTATATGCCGGGCTGGGTGGATGGTGTTCCACTGTCCTGGACGGATGCCCCGACGCGAGGCGGCCCATTGTCGGGCGTGCTGTCGCAGTACGTGGTGGACTCTGCCGAGTGGTACGTGCGCGCACCGGATTCGCTGAGCGCCGCTGAGGCCAGCACCTTGCCCGTGGCCGCGTTGACAGCATGGATGGCGCTGATTGAACTGGGCAAGTTATGCGCGGGCCAGACGGTGGTCGTGCAAGGCACTGGCGGTGTCTCGCTGTTTGCCGTCCAACTGGCCGCCGCACATGGTGCTCGGGTGATCGTGACCAGTGGCAGCGAAGACAAAATCGCCCGCGCCATCGCCCTGGGTGCCCGCCATGGCATCAATCGCAATGTCACCCCGGATTGGCAGCACGAAGTGCTGAAGATCACCGGTGGCCGCGGCGCAGACCACATCCTTGAAATGACCGGTGGCGACAACGTCGAGCGCTCGCTGCAGGCCGTATCCCAGGGCGGACGCATCTCCATCATCGGCTTGCTGGATGCGGATCGGTTCTCGCTGCCGATCCTGCCAGTGCTGGCCAGCCGCGCTTCGATCACCGGTATTGCAGTTGGCCCGCGCCGTGCGCTGGAAGATCTGGTCCGTGCCGTTGATTTGCTGGGCATTCGCCCGGTGATTGATGCCACCTATGCGTTCGATCAGGTGCCAGAAGCCTTTGCCCATCTGCAACGTGGTGCGTTCGGCAAGATTGTTGTTCAAGCGAACGAAGGTTAAGGGTATCGCCGTGACGCTGATTACACGAGAGATACCACTGACCGGTTTGCTGGCCACGCTGCTGCTACTTACGGGCTGCGCTGCGACGGCGGTGTCATCGCAGAGTTACGGCGAGCCTGATGCATCGGTGCAGTACGACTATCTGCAATGGCATCGGGGCCACCCGTTTGCCTTGCAACAGTGGCCCCTGTATGGCTACAGCACTGCGAACGACCAGCTTCTGTTGGGCAGCGCGACGGGAGAATTCAAATGACCCGTCATGTTTCCGCCACGGCGGCCATGCCCGCCATCATGTTGGGCTTGTTTGGCCTCTATACCCTGGAGTTTGGCGTGGTCGGCATCCTGCCGGTGATCGTGGACAGGTTTGGTATCACGGTCGCGCAGGCTGGCATGCTGATGGGGGTATTTGCCCTCGTTATCACCTTCCTGGGGCCGTTTCTGGTATTGGGAGCGTCTCGCTTTGACCGCAAGAGAGTCCTGATCGGGGCGTTGTTCGGCTTCTCGGTCTGCAGCGCGCTGTCTGCCTGGGCGCCGAACTTCCCCAGCTTGCTGGCACTACGTATCGTGCCCGCGTTGCTGCACCCGATCTTTTTCTCAACTGCGTTTACGGTGGCGGCGTCGCTGTACCCCAAGGAACGCGCATCTCACGCCATGGCGCAGGCCTTTGTCGGGACAAGCCTGGGGCTGGTGTTCGGCGTGCCAGCCACCACCTGGGTGGCCGCACATGTCTCCTACGAAGCCTCGTTCCTGTTTTGTTCCGCTACAACCGTCATTGCCGGGATCGGTCTGATGTTGATGCTGCCCAGCCAGGGTCGTCCTGTGGCGCTCAGCTTTGGCCACCAGTTGGCCGTACTGCGCAAACCCGCGCTATGGCTCAATATCATCGCCACGGTGCTCATCTTTACCGCGATGTTCTCGGTCTACAGCTATGCCGCTGAATACCTGAAAACAGTCACCGGTATGGATGCGACGACGATCAGCGTGGTGCTAGTGATTTTTGGGGTTGGTGGTGTGGCAGGCAACCTAATGGCAGGGCGTTTGTTAGGGCGGAGCCTGTTGGGAACCACGCTGGCCTACCCGCTTGCGCTGATGGCAGCCTACCTGGTGCTGTATTTCTGTGGCGAAGCGAGTCTTGGGGTGATGGTTTTTGTGGCCCTGCTCTGGGGCGCAACGCATACCAGCGGAATGTTGATCACGCAGGTCTGGCTGACCTCGGTAGCGACTGAAGCACCTGCATTCGCGACCAGCTTGTTCGTCTCCGCCGGCAATGCGGGTGTGGTGTTGGGCTCTTCCGTCGGTGGATTGTTTATCAATCTGCTGGGGGTCAAAGACATCATCTCGTGCGGGTTACTGTTCTGCCTGCTGTCCGTGCTGGTGATAGCGGCAAAGGCGCTGCTATACCCAAAGCCTAAAGGTATTGAGCTACAAAAATCGTCTGCGCTGGATTGAAAAAAAGCACCCTCGGGTGCTTTTTTTGCTTTGGTGCAGCGAACAAGACGGGCCAGCGGCTTCGGAATAGATGGTTAGAACAGCCAGCGCCCGTAGCCTGGCGCGTTACTTATGACATTGGCCCCGTTCAACGCGGTGTAGGTCGAAGTAGCTAAAAGCAGACACACAAATACGTCATGGGATAGCCGGATATGCCGTACGCATATAATTCATTTCTCCCTAAAAATCATAATATTAGAGTTTTATTATATGAAATATCCTTTGCTGGCCGCCTTACTGGCTGTTCTGCTTGCTGGCTGCAATAACGGTGACGACAATAGCCCCGCCGCCGTCTCTACGCCGGTCACGACGCC
>JASLES010000401.1 GCA_030151005.1 Silvimonas sp. | reverse complement strand
CACCGGTAAAACGCCAGCCGGTAAACGGGTAAAACGAGACCAGCAGCACCACCAGCAGATAGCACCAGAAGAAGTAACGCGCCACACGGGTCGGGGCGTTACGGCGGGCCAGGAAGCTGATAGGAGGGAGTGCGCGCATGGGTAAACGATAAAGGGGTGGTCTGATGGACCACCCCGCAGAGCTTACCGGGCGGTCTTCACTTCCGTCCAGAGGCGGTTCAGATCACGCAGCGGCTTGCCTTCCAGCGAATTGAGCTGGTACAGCTTTTTCATGTTGTCTGCAGTCGGGAACACGGCAGTGTTTTTCTTGATGTCCGGGTTCACAAACTGGGCGGCAGCGGCGTTGGGGTTACCCGTGCCGACCATATTGGTCAATTCCGACGCATTCTTGCCATCAAGCATGAAGTTGATGAACTTGAATGCCAGGTCCGGGCGCGGTGCGTTCTTCATCACCGTCACGTTATCGACCGACAAGGTGTTGCCTTCTTTTTGCAGCGTGTAGGCAATGCCGAACGGACGCTTGGCAGTGTGCGCATCGATGTTGGCCTGGAACATGTCGCTGGAATAACCATGGGCAACCCAGATGTTCCCGACGGTCAATTCCTTGATGTAGCTCTGGTTATTGAACGCAGCCCAGTACGGCTTGGCCTTGATGATCGTGTCCTTGGCCTTTTGCCACTGATTGATGTCGGTGCTGTTCGGGTTAAAGCCGTTGTAAATCATGGCGGCGGCGAACAGTTCTTTCGGGTCATCCAGCACGGTGACCTTGCCCTTGATCTTTTCCAGTACCTTGGGGTCGAAAATGATGGACCAGGAGGTCGGGTCGATACCCAGTTCCTTGATCTTCTTGTCGTTGTAGCCGATCAGCGTGGTCGTAAAGGCGTACGGAATGGAATACACGTTGCCCTTGTCGAACTGGGTGTTCATGAACGCCGGGTTCATGTTCTTCAGGTTCGGGATCTTCGACTTGTCCAGCGGCTGCAGCAGGTTTTGCTTGATCAGCGGGGGCAGGGCAAATGCGGTCGGCACGACCACGTCGTAACCCTTGGCGCCAGCAGCCAGCTTGGCCAGCATTTCTTCCATGGCGCCGTAATAATCCTGGACCACTTTGCACTTGCAATCGGCTTCAAAACGCTTGACCGTTTCCGGAGCGATATAGTTGTTCCAGTTGTAAATATGCAAGACATCATCGGCCTGTGCGGTGCTCATTACGGCACCGGCAGCCAGCATCAAGGCCAGAAACTGCTTTTTCATGGTTTCAACTCCAGGTCCAGAACCACAAGTAAAAAGGTGCGGGATACGCTGTCCCACGCCCGAAAAACGGCGATTATGCCAGATCGCAGATACAGGAAACCCGGCGATCCGGCATTGTCGTTTATTTGCTGATTTTGATTTCGGTCCAGGCCTGGTTCCAGGCACGACGGGTCTTGGCATCCAGGTCTAGCAATTGCTCCAGACCTGCGGCCTGACGGGCATCTGGCGCAATCGCCGGGATCTGTTTCAGGTCGGCCCGCACAAATGGCAGGGCTGCCGTATTTGGGGTGCCTGAGCCAATCTGGTTGGTGGTTTGCGCGGCATTCTTGCCTTCCAGCATGAAATTGATGAACTGGTGGGCCAGATCCGGGCGTGGGGCGCTGCGGGCGATGACAAAGCTGTCTGCGGTCATGCCATTGCCTTCTTTTTGCAGGCCGTAGCCAATCTGGAACGGGCGACCGGCTTTTTGCGCATCCGAACGGGCCTGGTACATATCGTTGGAATAACCCAGCGCCACCCAAATGTTGCCGACGGTTAATTCCTTGATGTAACTCTGACTATTGAATGCGGCCCAGTACGGCTTGGCGGCCTTGATGGTTTCTACCGCCTTTTTCAGCTCGGCCGGATTGGTCGAGTTGGCAGAGAACCCGTTGTAGCGCAGTGCCTCACCAATCACCTCACGCGGGTCGTCCAGCACCGTCACCTTGCCTTTGATTTTGGCGAGGATCTTCGGATCAAACACAATGGCCCAGGAGTTCGGATCCAGCCCCAGTTCCTTGACCTTTTGCGTGTTGTAGCCCACCAGCGTCACAGTGAAGTCGTACGGTACCGAATACTTGTTGCCCGGATCGATCTGCGTGTTGGCAAAGGCTGGCGCGATGTTTTTGATGTTACCGAGCTTGCTGTGATCCAGCGGCTGCAGCAGGTTCATCTTTACCAGCGGCGTGATGCCATAGTTGGCCGGGCCAATGACATCAAAACCCTTGGCACCCGCCGAGAGCTTGGCGAGCATTTCTTCGACCGAACCGTAATAGGTGGCCTCAACCTTGCATTTGCACTGGACCTCGAACGCCTTGATGGTGTCGTCCGCAATGGCGTTGTTCCAGTTAAAGAGGTGCAGCGTGTTGTCGGCATGGGCTACACCGGCAAACAAAGAAAGTGCGATCAGGAATTTTTTCATGGAACCCCCAATAAAGACGTTGCCCGCTTCCGTGGTGGAGCGGGCAACGATGTCATCAGCAAAAAACCGGCAAAACGGGTGTCCCCGTTCTTAGTGACTGGCGCGTAATGCGCCGGGCGCAATTTTGGCGGCGATCATGATCAGCGCCAAGGTCAATAACATCAAAAGTGAAGAAATGGCATTCACTTCCGGCGTTACGGCGATCTTGAGCATGGAGTAAATCTGCAGCGGCAGCGTGGTGGCACCGGCGCCGGCCACAAAGTAGGTGATCACAAAGTCATCAATCGACAAGGTGAAGGCCATCAGCGCACCGGCAATGATCCCCGGCAGGATCAACGGGAAAGTCACTTGCCAGAACGCTTGTAACGGCGCCGCCCCTAGATCGCGTGCGGCTTCGACCAGAGATTCATCCATACCCTGCAGGCGGGACCGCACGACAATCGCCACAAAGCCGATACTGAAGGCAATGTGCGCCAGACCAATCGACAGATAACCCATGCTGAAGTTGAGTGTCACAAAGAACATCAACAAGGACAGCGCCATCAGGATTTCCGGAATGGCAATCGGCGTCAGCACCAGAATCGGCAACAGCCGCAGCTTGTACTTGTACATGGCCAGACCGGCCAGCGTGCCAAAGAAGGTGGCAAAGATGCTGGACACAAGACCAATCAACAGCGAGTTGCGCGCCGCCGTCAGCATCTGGTCATCGGCAAACAACACGCCGTACCAGTGCGTCGTAAAGCCCACCCATTCAGCGTTCAGGCGCGAATCGTTGAACGAGTACACCACCACAATCACCAGCGGCAGGTACAAGAACCCGTAAACCAGCAGCGAAGCGGCCCACAGCCATTTGCTTTGCTTAGAGTGCATTGCGCTTGCCTCCACGGCCCAGCACGGCCATCAAACCGGCCATCAGCAGCACGGACAGGGTCAACATGATGGAGAGCACCGAGCCAAACGGCCAGTCGCGCGAATCCAGGAACTGTTGTTTGATCAGGTTACCGATCATGATGCCGTCCGTGCCGCCCACCAGATCAGGCACTGCAAAGATACCCAGCGCCGGGATAAACACCAGCGCAGCGCCGGCGTAGACGCCAGGCAAAGACAACGGCCAGGTGACTTTCCAGAAACGCTGCCAGCGCGATGCACCCAGATCCTGCGCGGCATCCAGCAGGGCCATATCGTGTTTTTCAAGATTGGCGTACAGCGGTAGCACCATAAACGGCAAGTGCACGTACACCAGTACGATGACCACGGCGAACGGCGTAAACAAAAACTGCTGTGGCGCAATGCCCACCACGCCCAGCACGGTGTT
>JASLES010000385.1 GCA_030151005.1 Silvimonas sp. | reverse complement strand
GCAAAAAAAACCATTGATGCTGACAGGTGTGTTTGCCCTGGCCGCTTGCAGCCTGGCGTTCTCTTTCATGCCGCCCGGCATGCCGCTTTCTGCGTTTTTCCTGCCCTTGATTGCCAAAGGCCTCTTTGGCGTATTGCTGGTGATCCCTGTGGCTGGTCTGACCTACCGGGAGCTGAAAGCCGAGCAATTTGCGCATGGTTATCGCAACAAAAACCTGCTGCGGCAATGGGCTGGCTCTTTGGCGCAGGCCGTTGCGGCAATCATGATGCAGAACCGGCAAGCTGCGGTGTATGACTATTACGCTGGCTTTGCCAATGAATTCAACCCGCCATTCAATCAGATGATTGCGACGCTTAAGGGCATCTTCATGCACGAAGGCATGCCGGCGGACGAAGCCACCCGCGCGGCCCTGGCGCAAGTGGCAGGCGTGGTGGATCACCAGGTCTTGCTGATTGCCTGCAATGACCTGTATCGGGTGTTGGCGCTATTGGCGGTGGTGTCTGCGGCGATTATTTTTGCGCAGCGGAAATTGCAGTAGGGGTGGGGGGGCGTGGAGGTTTAGCGCCTGCGGCGCGGGTTGGAAAAGCATTTGATACCCGCGGTGGCGGGAGCACGTTACTTTCTTTGCTTCGCCAAAGAAAGTAACCAAAGAAAGGCGACCCCTGCGACAGCGCCCCTTCGGGGTTCCCTGCGCTTCTCGCGTGGCCCGGCGGGCTCGGGAACTCGCTACGCTCAGACACCCCTCGCCGAAACCCCAGGCCCCGCTGCGATGCTCGGCACTGCCGGAGGGGAGGCACGTCAAAAACAACGGCAACATCAAAAACCAACCCCAACCCCAACCCCAACCCCGCAAATCGTCTGCTTGCAAGGATGATTTACCTTGCTCACCACTTCGTCATTCCCGCGAAGGCGGGAATCCAGTCCGCAGCCTAACGGGCTGCCTGCGGTGGATCATCGCGACTGTCCTGAATTGTCCTGAGCGGCATGCACGCATTGCAGCTGGATTCCGGCTCAAGGCCGGAATGACGAGTCCGAGGGATGCGTGTTGAATTGCAGTTGCAGTTGGGGTTGTTTTTGACTTTTCTCCCCATAAAAGCCCAGCGCCGAAGGAGTGGAGGGAGACCCCAGGCTCCCGACCGACTGAGGGCCGCCCGGCTGGGGTCGCCTTTCTTTGGTTACTTTCTTTGGGGCCGCCGAGGTGGCGAAGCAAAGAAAGTGACGTGCTCCGGCCACCGCCGGTATCAAACGCCTTTCAAGCCCGCGCCGAAGGCGCTAACACATACCCGCAATAGTGGATCACCGCTAAGGCGCCACCAAGTTGGCAAACACACTCTCACCGCTGCTGCACCAACGCCAACCTCACCCCCAAATACACAAACACACTCCCCATCACCCGGTTCAACCACACCGTAAACCGCCCGGCACTGCGCAAACGCCGTGCCGCCTGGTGCGCGGTCAGCGCCAGAAAATGGCACCACAGCATGCCGTTGAAGTTGAAGATCAAGCCCAGCAAGATGAATGACAGCGCTGTGTGCGGCGCATCGGTATTGATGAACTGCGGCACAAAGGCCAGAAAGAACAGCGCTACTTTCGGGTTGAGTACGTTGGTCCAGAACCCCTGCCGGAAAATAACCCAAAGCGGCGCTGGCGCAACGGCGGGCGTGCCGGTTTTTTCGGCTGTTTCTTTGCTGGCACGCGATCTCAGCATGCCAAAGCCCATGTACAAGAGATATGCCGCACCAATCAGTTTGACCACGGTGAACGCGGCGGCCGAGGTTGCCAGAATTGCAGACAGCCCAAACGCGGCGGCGAGAATGTGGACCATCGTGCCTGCGCCGATGCCTAAAGCGGCGGCAGAGCCGGCTTTGAAACCCTGGGTGATACTACGGGTGACGATATAGAAGGAGTCGGGGCCAGGGGCGATATTCAGCAGAAGGCCAGAGAGGATGAACAGTGTGAGGCTGTGAATGCCGGACATGGTTTCTTTCCTGCGAAAGAATCAGGAGTTTACCGCCATGCCCGGATTTTGCCAGTGACAGTTTGCTGGCGGATCAAGCGCGCAGTTTTTCCAGCAGCGCAAATCCCGCGGGCCACTGGCCAAGATTGCTGCTGCTATTGATGTGCCCTAGTGGGCCGATATCCACGACCTCGCTACCCCAGTTGGCGGCAAATTCATGGGCGCGCGCCAGGGTGACGTATTCATCATTGCTGCTGGCAACCACAATGCTGGGGAAGGGTAGTCGCTTGGTCACCATGGTGCCGAAACCGTGGGTGCCTTCGGGATAGCTGGGGGCTTCGATATCACTGGGTGCAACCAGGAGCGCACCTTTGATGGGGCGTTGATGTTGTTCTGCCCATTTGCCAATGAGCGTACACGCCAGGCTATGGCCAACCAGCACTGGTGGTTCGCTGCATTGGGCAATGGCTTGATCCAGCGTGGTTACCCAGTCGGCGCAGTGCGGGGTTTCCCAGTCTGTTTGCTCAACCCGGATGAAGTCTGGATGCGCGGCTTGCCAATGGCTTTGCCAATGCTGCGGGCCAGAGTTGTACAGGCCGGGCAGAATCAGAACGGGTGCGGGCATTGCGACGGATCTCCAGTCTGGTCATTCTCAATGAATAAAAAAGGGGGCATTGGCCCCCTTGTTGCGCGTGTCGGCGTTACAGGTTGAAGCGATGGGTGATCGGCATGCGCCAATCCTTGCCAAAGGCGCGGTTGGTCACGCGGGGGCCCACCGGGGCCTGGCGGCGTTTGTACTCGTTGATCTTCAAGAGTTTGACCACACGTTCCACGTCCGCAGTTTCAAACCCGCGTGCCACGATGTCGGCCTTGGAGAGGTTGTCTTCGACATACATCTGCAAAATCGCATCCAGAATCTCGTACGGCGGCAAGCTGTCCTGATCTTTCTGGTCCGGGCGCAGTTCGGCCGATGGCGGGCGGGTGATGATGCGATCCGGGATCACTTCGCTCACGGTATTGCGCCAGCGGGCAAGGCGGTACACCAGCGTTTTGGCCACGTCTTTGAGCACGGCAAAGCCACCGGCCATATCGCCGTAGAGGGTGGCATAGCCTGTTGTCATTTCTGATTTGTTGCCCGTGGTCAGTACCAGTTTCCCGCTCTTGTTGGAGAGCGCCATCAACAACGTGCCACGGATACGGCTTTGCAGGTTTTCTTCGGTGGTGTCTTCCTTGAGCCCGGCAAACTCTGGCGCAAGACCGCCCATAAAGGCTTCGTACATTGGCCAGATTTCAATCTCGGAGTACTTGCAACCCAGCCGCTGGATCATCTCGCGGGAGTCGTTGACCGAGATATCTGCCGTGTAGCGCGAAGGCATCATCACGGCGTGGACTTTGTCTGCGCCAAGGGCGTCGCAGGCAATGGCCAGCACGACGGCAGAATCAATCCCGCCAGACAGGCCCAGCAAAATACCCGGAAAACCATTCTTGCCAATGTAATCCCGCACGCCGGTCACCAGCGCGCCCCAGACGCTGGCTTCTTCTGCCAGCGCGGGTACCACGGCGGTGGGTCGCAGGTCGCCATGTTTGAACTCCACCACCTGAAGGGCGGGTTCAAACGCTGGCAACTGGGCGACGAGCTTGCCTTCGCGGTTCAGCGCAAAAGAGTGGCCATCGAAGACCAGTTCATCCTGGCCGCCGACCATATTGACGTAGACCACGGGGATTTGCGTTTCTTCCACGCGCTGGCCCAGCACTTCAAGGCGCGTGGTTTGCTTGTTCAGGTGATACGGAGAGGCGTTCAGCACCAGCAACAGTTCTGCGCCGTCTTCGCGCGCGGCGCTGGCCGGGTCGACGTCCCAGGCGTCTTCGCAAATCACGATGCCGATTTGCGTGCCGTTTTGTTCAAACACCAGCGGTTGCGCGCCCGGCGTGAAGTAGCGGACTTCATCGAACACTTCGTCATTGGGCAGCAGCATTTTTTCGTAACGGCCCAGCAAATGACCATCGCGAATCACCGTCGCGCAGTTAAAGCGCTCGTCACCACTGGCATGCGGGTGACCGACTACCAGGGTAATGCCATCGACCTCATCAATCAGCCGGCCAATGGCTTTGCGGCATTCATCCAGAAAAGACGGACGCAACAACAGGTCTTCCGGCGGGTAGCCGGTCAGCGCCAGTTCCGGCGTCAGCAATAAATCTGCGCCTTGTTTGCGCGCCTCGGCCACAGCGGCCAGGATCAGGTCCAGATTGCCGGGCAGATCGCCAACGACAGCATTGATTTGGGCAAGAGCGATGCGCATGCGGGAGTCACATTCTTGGGGCGAAAGCGTGATTGTACGCTGGCCGGACGCGGCGGCGAAGCGGGTATCAAGGGGTGGCTTGGGTACTGGCTGGCGCCAGGTGACGTTCCGGGTGGTGTGCCAGATTCAAAGTGCCCAGCAACGTACCGATCATCAACGCCAGGTGTAACCAGGCCCAGCGCCGGTTGCGTGCCACGCCGGCGCAAGGGTCTTCTGTGGCCACCAGAAACGGCCGGCCGTCGCTACTGGCCCGCATGACGTTTGCAGGGGCCTGCATTTGGGCTTGGGCAGTTTCGTCACCCACTTCGCGCTCGGCAGCCTGACGCGCGGCGTTCCATTCGTTTTCGTCGATCTCGCCGTTGCGGTCGGTATCGAAACGCCGTAGCAGATCGACCCGATCCCGTTTCCATTCCGCCAGCTTTTGCGACACGGCCAGTTTCATGTCGACCGGTTGTTCGCGCACCGAGACAAACTCGCCAATGGCGTAAACCGGATCCCCATCGCAGATCAGGCGGGCGGTGTAGCGGTAGTAATCCTTGCGCTCCACCACGGTGTCAATAGTGCGAATCTCTGCGCTATCCGGGTCAATCAGACAGCGGCCAGTGGCATCGGCCAACAAAAAGCCGTGTCCGCTTTGCAGCGTCTGCACGTGCTGATACTGGCGCCCACCGGCCGGGATCTCTTCGACGACCAGTTCATACCAGACGCAGCGCATATCTACGCCGGGGCAAACCAGCGGGCCATCATCCAGAGACTGGGCAAAGCCGGCGATCTGCACGTAGCCCTGCGGTGCAGAGCCGATGCGTGCCAGCGGTGTGCCTTGCAGCAATAGATAACGCCGGCGGTGATGAACCCAGGCCCAGCCGGACATGGCCGCTGCAAGCACCAGCAGTAACAGCAGGTCACGCGGGCGCTGCAGATGGGTGGCGCCGTAGATCAATAACGCTGCCTGGGCGGCCAGCATGCAGCCACCCAGCGGCCAGCGGCGCAGACGTTTCAGCCAGAGGCTGTCCAGAGGAAGTGCAAGCATGAAATCGGCGCGTGAATCAGCTGTCGGGTATCAGCGCTGGAACAAGGTGCCGACCGACACATCTTGCTTGTCGTGGCTGTCGAATTCCAGCAGCTGGGCTGGTTTGAAGTGAAACGCGTTGGCAATGATTACGTCCGGAAACTGCTCAATCCGCACATTATTGATATTGACCGTGTCGTTGTAGAACTCGCGGCGATCCGCAATATCGTTTTCCAGCTGGGTGATCCGGCCCACCAGATGCTGAAACTGCATATTGGCGCGCAATTCCGGATAGGCCTCTACGGTGGCGTACAGTGCCCCCAGGCGGCTGCGTAGTTGCTGCTCTGCCACGCCCAGCGCCACGATGTCGCGCGATTCACGGGCCTGTGCCACACCGCCCCGCGCCAGCATGATTTTTTCCAGGGTTTCTGCTTCAAACTGCATGTAGTGCTTGCAGGTATCGACCAGCTTGGGCAGTTCGTCGTGTCGCTGTTTCAGCAAGACGTCGATATTGGACCAGGCCCGGCCGATATTGTGTTTCAGGCTGACGAGGTTGTTGTAGATCATGACGAAATACACCAGCACAACAGCGATCAGGGCAAAGAAAATCAGAAGCGGCATCAGGGTTTTTCCGTACGTTCTTTGAGGGGCACATTAACGCTGGACTTGAGCCCCCGCAAGCCTGGCGCGGCGGGTGTCGCCAATTTGGAACGACCCGCCAGTCAATCCGGCGCGGCGCGAAGAGAGGGCAGAATGAAAAACGCCCGGCAGCAAAGGCTGGCCGGGCGTGGTAGCGCAGATACTCAAGCGGCGATCAGGTCTTGCAGGGCGTTGACCAGTGCTTCGCACTCCGCATCGGTGCCAATGCTGATCCGCAAATACTGATCAATGCGCGCTTGCTTGAAGTGGCGCACCAGAATGGCTTTGGCGCGCAGGTCAGCTGCCAGTTTCAGCGCATCGTGGCGCGGGTGCCGGGCAAACACAAAGTTGGTTGCCGAAGGCAGAACCTCAAACCCCAGCAAGGTCAGCCCGGCCACGAGTCGGGTACGGGTGTCGATCACCGCTTGCGTCGTGCGCTGGAAATGGGTTTCGTCTTCATACGCCGCCACACCTGCAGCAATGGCCAGCCGGTCAAGCGGATAGCTGTTAAAGCTGTTTTTGACGCGATCCAGCGCTTCGATCAGTTCCGGATGGCCTACGGCAAAGCCGATGCGCAAGCCTGCCAGAGAGCGGGACTTCGACAGCGTCTGGATGACCAGCAGATTGGGGTAGCGCTTGATCAGCGGAATCACCGTCTCGCCACCAAAATCGATATACGCCTCGTCGATCACTACCACCTGGTCCGGATGCGCTTGCAACAGCGTTTCGATCTCTGCCGCGCTCAGCGCAATCCCGGTTGGGGCATTGGGGTTGGCAATGATGATGGCGCCGCAATCCTGGTTGTAATCGGCCAGGTTGATGCGCATGTTTTCATCCAGCGGCACCTGTTTGCTGGTGACGCCATACAAGCCGCAATACACCGGATAAAACGAATAGCTG
>JASLES010000384.1 GCA_030151005.1 Silvimonas sp. | reverse complement strand
AACGGCACGTACAGTGGATCGACCGGCATCATCTCCGCAATAAAGGTGCGGCTGCGCCCGCCAGATTCGATCTCCATCTGTTTGAAATCCCGCTTGAAGAACTTGTAACCCACGCCTTCCCAGAATGGCGAATGGCCTTGTGCGTCGGTGATGCCGGGCAGCACGGCGAAGATTTCATGGGTAAAGCGCTCGCGGTGCTGGGCCGCAAACAGAATGCGGGCGCGGGATAACAAATGCGCCGCCAGCGCACTGTGCCGCTGCGTGGCGTGATCGACATAAAAACCGGTCAGGCGGGTGCGGCCGGTCATCTCGTGCGACAGCACCAGCGCGTGTACGCGGTGGTTTACCTTGAGCGCGCGGGAGGCATGCACCACCACTTCATTGCGGAACACGTAAAAGGGCTCAGAAAACCCGGCCATTGCGACAATGCTGGCGGTGCCATGCAAGCGGCCAGTGACCGAGTCTTCCAGCACAAACAAGTAGGTTTCTTCACCGGGGTATTCGATATCGCTTTCCAGCGAATCGATGGAGTGCTGCACGTGCTGCGCCAGGCGGGTGTGATCGGGCGGCAAGGAATGCAGCACCGGGCCGGTTTCGCGCGCCATGCGCTCCAGTTCTTCCAGGTCTGACGGTTTGCCGGGGCGGACAAACAGCATGGCGGCTCCAGTGGGGGTAGATGTTGTTGGTTTTTTTATGATTGTAGTTGCCTGGCACCGTTCTCTGTGACGGTGTTACACAGGCAAACCGCGCGACGGTGGTCGCGTCGCGCGGTGTTGAAACCCGGCGCGGGTAGCAGCGGGTTTGCCATCTTGATGCGTGCCGATCAGGCGGTTTGCGTCACTTGCGCGGCGATCTCTGCCACGGCCAGCTCGAAACGCTTCAGGCCTTCATTCAGGTCTTCCACCGGAATCACCAGCGACGGCGCAAAGCGCACGACATTGGTCCCGGCCACTAAGGTCACCAGGCCGTGTCTGGCGGCGGCGTTCAGCACATCTTTGGCTTTGCCGTGCAAGGCTGGAACCAGTTCTGCGCCAATCAACAAACCCTGACCGCGAATCTCGGTGAACACCTTGTGTTTCTGGTTGATGGCCTTCAAGCCGTCTACCAGCCAGTGATGGCGCTGCTTCACGCCGGCCAGTGTGTCCGGGCGGCTGACAATCTCGATCACCTTGTCGGCCACCGCGCAGACCAGCGGGTTGCCGCCGTAAGTGGAACCATGTGTGCCGACGACGAAGGTGGCGGCGATCTCTTGGGTGGTCAGCATGGCGCCAATCGGCAGGCCGTTACCCAGGGCCTTGGCGCTGGTCAGGATATCCGGCGTCACGCCGTATTCCATATAGCTGAACAGCGAGCCAGAGCGGCCGACGCCAATTTGTACTTCATCAAAAATCAGCAGCGCCCCGTGCTTGTCGCACAGTTCGCGCAGCTTTTGCAGATACGCTTTGCTGGCGGGCGTAATGCCGCCTTCGCCCTGCACGGGCTCAACAATGACCGCCGCCGTGCCCCAGTGAATGGTGGCTTCTGCCGCAGCAATATCGTTGAACGGAATGTGTGCCAGATTGCCTGGCAGCGGGCCAAAGCCTTCGGTGTACTTGGGCTGGCCGCCCACCGATACGGTAAACAGCGTACGGCCGTGGAAAGACTGTTTGCAGGAGACGATCTGCGTTTTTTCCGGATTGCGGTCCACCGCATATTTGCGCGCTAGCTTGAGCGCCGCTTCATTGGCTTCTGCGCCGGAATTACAAAAGAACACGCGCTCGGCAAAGGTGTTTTCGGTCAGGCGCTGCGCCAGTTTCAGCGCAGGTTCATTGGTATGCGTATTGGACAGGTGCCACAAGCGATCCGCCTGTTCATGCAGCACGGCGGTCAGTTCCGGGTGACGGTGACCCAGGCTGGTGACGGCAATGCCACACGCAAAATCAATGTATTGCTTGCCATCCTGATCCGTCAGCCGCGACCCGAGGCCGGATACCGGAATGAACGCAGCCGGTGCGTAATTGGGCACCATCACTTCATCAAAGGTTTTACGGGTTACGGCAGACATGGAACGGCTCCAGCTTCAGAACGGGATAAAGGAGCGCTCATTGTAGGGTGGGGTCAAAAACGGCAATTGCGTGAGAACGACAGGCATCTGCGTGTTTGAGACAGATCAAGGTTTGAACCGCTCTTCCCGCGGCGCAATGCCGAAATGCCCCCGGTAAACGGTTGAAAAATGCGCGCCAGAAGAGAACCCGCACAACAGACCAATCTGGATGACGGATTTACCAGTGGTACGCAACAAATGCCGCGCGTGTTCCAGCCGTAGTTGCAGGTAATACCGGGTTGGCGCCATATCCAGATGCTGTTTGAACAGGCGCTCCAGCTGGCGGCGGGATTGTCCGGTCAGCCGCGCCAGCTCATCGGTGGTGAGCGGTTCTTCCAGATTGGCTTCCATCAGCATCACGGCTTCTGTGATGCGGGGTTGTTTCTCGCCCAAACGTGCCAGCAAAGGCACACGCTGGCGGTCCTCGCCATTCCGGATACGCTCCATGGACAGCGCGCTGGCGACTGCCTCGGTCAGCGCCACGCCGTGTTGTCGCCCCAGCAGAGCCAGCAGGCCATCAATCAGCGCCACGCCATCGCCGCAGGTAAACCGGTCCCGATCCAGTTCAAACACATGCTGCGTGGCAATCACCTTCAAAAACCGTTCGTTGAACGCAGGCAGATGCGGCCAGTGCAGGGTGGCGCGGTAACCATTCAGCAAACCGGCTTGCGCCAGCCACCATGCACCGCTGCCCAGCCCACCCAACAGCGGTTGAGCCGCGCGGTTTTGCAATGCCGCAGATAAAGACTCGGCCTTACCGATGCCGTCGCTGAGCACCAGCAGCGCCTCATCTGGCCGAACACTCTGGAGGGCGCCTGTGACCGCCAGCGGGACGTTGTTTTCCAGCAGCACCGGTGCGCCATCGGCAGAGACAAAGCGCACTTCATACCGCGGCGCATCGGCGTGGCGATTGGCCTCGGCAAACACGCGCGTCACCGTACCCACCTGCAGCAAAGTGCAGGGCGGGACCAGCAACACGGCAATGTGGGCGGGCAAAGTCATCGGGCCGGGGTCTGAACAATCAGGAGCATCACCGGGGTGGCGAACTCAAGGTGTGCGGATGGTTTCAGTAAAGCATGTCGGCGGCAATGCGGGGTTTTGGCGGGGTGCTCTGGTGATTCAAGCCATTGTCATGGCGTGAAGGCTTGAAATTTCCAGTTTTTTCAAAGAGATAACGCTTGGGGGGAACTGCTGCGGGCGAACGCCCAGGTGCGGCGTATGCGCTTGCTTTGGCAAGTTCTTGTCGCTTTTGCGAAATTGCCAGAATCCATCATCCCCGTTGAATGCAACGCGTGGCAGTGAGTTGGCCTGCGCTCATCCGGCCGGCGATGATAACGCCGGGCTCGCCGCCGGGGCCGCTCGTGACGGGCCGGTTGCGCCAGCAGACGTGATGATCCGGTGGCTGGCGCGGGGCGTGATAGTCAGGAAAATATACGGCGCAACGCGCGGAAAAGGCTTTTTGTTTTTACTGAATATGCGTTGATATGCAGAAGAATATTTCTGCTAATCTTCAATATCAGAAATATTCTTTCATATCAGCCATGAACACCCGTAATCGCTCCCTCGACCAGCAAGACCGCAAGATTCTGCGCGCGCTGCAAAAGAACGCCCGCCTTTCCAATGCAGAACTGGCCGAACAAGTGGGCATGAGCGCCACAGCCTGCTGGAACCGCACCCGCCAACTGGAAACCGAGGGCTACATCAGTGGCTACGTGGCGCTGGTTGATCAGAAAAAACTGGGCTTTGCCGATATCGTGCTGGTGGAAATCACCCTTGATAGCCACGAAGAGAACACCCTGATCCGCTTCGGCGAAGAACTCGCCGCCCTGCCTGAGGTGCTGGAAGCACATCTGGTCTCGGGCGAGTACGACTATCTGGTCAAACTGGCAGTGGATGGCACCGCAGGGTACGAGCGCTTTTTGCGAGAGAAGCTGTACCGCATCTCCGGCATCCGCCACAGCCGGTCGATGTTTGCGCTCAGATGCATGAAGAGCATCCCGTCTGTGCAGGTGTGAGGTGATTTGGTCCGCAGAGGATCAGGCTTCGAGCACAAACTCGTCTGGCTCATCTTCTTCTGCTGGATCTTTGTAACCCACCAGCGCATTGATATTGCGCACGACAGTTGCTTGGTCGCAAGCGAGATAGTCGGTAAATAACATCAGTTGCGTAGCGGGGTTGATCCGCAGACCACCGGCACGACGAGCGAGGAGTTGGTAGAGTTTCGCATCGCGCAAAAAAAGTGCTGACGGCGTGCCGTCGGCCAGATTCAGCACAATCTGGGACGCCTTAGGCTGGCCATCCCGCTGGTTCATGATCTCGGCGCAACGGATTTGCTCAAGGGCGACCGAGAAAAATCCGAGATGCCGGAGCCGGCTGTCTTTTAGCTCAAGCCCGATCGGGGATGGATACCTCAGGCAATAGAAAGGCAGCCTGTTGCCCCGAACCATGACCACGATGTTGAACAAAACCAGTGGCCCGATCAATATCGCCGCAAACTTGCCCTCCTTGGCATAGCCGAACCCGAGAATAGTTAGCCAGATGGCTAGTTGCATCAGGCAGAAAGAAAGACGAACCAAGATTAATCGCCCGGAAATATGGACCGGGTGCTCGATTGACAATCCGGTTTTGGGGTACTTCGGTGTCAATATCCAGAGCAGCAAAGAGCACAGCAAGATCAGACAGACGAAAATAATCATCTTTGATTTGTACTGGAAAATGGGGAAGGCAATTGCGCCCCAGGTTGAATGCTCAGTGAATTACCTGTTGATGACACAAATAGTAGAGACGAGGCTGTTAGTACGGCAAAAATTTGCGGGAGAGTTGTATCTCGGGATACTCAATCCTTTGGCTCTGTAATATCGCTGTGCGCAAATCGGACATTAAAAAAGCAGGCACAAAGCCTGCTTTTTTATTTAACGTGTTATCGACTCAGGCAGCAGCCCCCGCCAGAAAATCCTTCTTGCCCAGCGGCACACCGTTGTGGCGCAGGATGTCGTAAGTCGTGGTGATGTGGAAATAGAACTGCGGCATGGCGTAGCTCAACAGGTAGGCCTGGCCGTTGAATTTGCGTTCGTGTTCGGTGCCCGGGCGGATCACGATTTCGCGTTGTTCGCCGCCTTCGAACCGGCTGGGTTCAATGCTGCCAACATAAGCCAGGGTTTTGGCGACCAGTGCGCGCAGCTCCGGCAGGGTTTGTTCGCTGTCATCAAAACGCGGGACTTCGCTGTTGGACAAACGCCCCGCCATGGCTTTGGCGAAGTCGCAGGCAATTTGTACCTGGCGGGTCAGCGGGAACATGTCCTCGAAGAGTTTTGCGGTGGTCAGCCGGGCAGGGTCAACCTGGGTGGCGGCAACGTGCGCTTCGGTTTTGGCCAGGATGTGATCCAGGCTGGCCAGCATTTGTTTGATCACGGGCACGGACGACGCGTAAAGCGAAATGGACATGACGAGGTGTTTCCTGTTGTGGTTTTTGGCGTTAACGAGTGACTGTATATGCAGATGATCTGAGTCGTCTGTCAGTGCTTGTCTGGCACGAGCATCTTTGACAGACATCGTTGACCCACCTGCCGGACAAGGCCAGCAGGCGGTGTGCCAATGGTGGGGTTTTACTGCGGTACGGCAAATGCAGCGCGGGCATCCAGCGCCAGGCGGCGGGTCATGCAGCCATCAGCGTGGTCATTCACAAGGCCCATGGCTTGCATCAATGCATACATGGTGGTGGGACCGACAAAACGCCAGCCCCGTTTTTTCAGATCGCGCGATAACGCATGAGCTTCTGCGGAGGTGGTTTGCTGGCGTAGCCATTCTGGCGTGATCAAATCCGGGCGCACGCCAGGTTTGGGTTCAAAGCGCCAGAAATACGCCGCCAGTGAGTTTTCGTGTTCAAGCATCTCTAGCGCGCGTTGAGCGTTGTTGATGACGGCTTCAATCTTGCCGCGATGCCGGACGATGCCGGCGTCGGCCAGCAGGCGCTGGATATCGGCCTCACCAAAGCGGGCCACCTTTTCGATTTCAAAATTGGCAAAGCCAGCCCGGAACGCCTCCCGCTTGCGCAAAATGGTGATCCACGAGAGGCCTGCCTGAAAGCCTTCCAGGCACACCTTTTCAAACAAGCGGCGGTCATCGGCCACCGGAAAACCCCATTCGTGGTCGTGATAGTGCTGATAGTCGGGCGAGGCATTACACCAGGCGCAACGGATTATTTCGGGTGTGGCGGCAGTCATGCGGCACCTGTGAAGTGGGGTCAACCGGAGAGCGTTGCACATTGGCCCAAGCAACGCACTCCGTTTCTTGCGCTGGTCCAGATGTTATTGCGCGGGCACGCCGTCTTTCCAGTGCGGCCAGTCACTGACAATGGCATGCACCAGCGGGTAGCCGGCGCGGTAGAGGTTTTGTACGGCGGGCACAAAACCGCCTTGCTCCTGGTATTTCAAGAGATTATCGACGTCAGACATGCCTGGTGGCGGGCGGTCAAAGTCAGACGCCGTGCGCAGATCTGCAATGCGGTTCAGATCCAGCAAACCTGCCGCCGCGCCACGCTTGAGCGCCTCATAAGTGGCGTTGTCTTCTTGCTGCGTGGTGCAGTAAGTGCCTTTGCCATCGGTCATGATTTTGGTGAAGTCACGTGCGCGCTGCCCAAGGCGCGTGCCGGAGAACCAGGTATCGCCCGCCAGCGTATCGCACTGGATGACGGAAGGAGGCTGGTTGGCTGGCGCGTAGTTATATCTGGCGCGAAATGCCGCAGCCTCTTTGCTATCGACCAATTCGGCCCCTTTGGACAGCGCAATGGCGCGTTGTAACAGCGCTTCATTCAACTGGAAGACCTCGGTACGGTAATCCAGCGGTGGTTTCTCTGTGGGGGATTTGGTGTTGATACCCAGATAGCCGCCTTGCCAGTCTGCGGGTGCCTCACGGGCGTCCAGCTCCCACTGGATGCCGAAATCCACCAGATAACGCGCCCATGCCGCCGAGCCCACGGTGCCTTGTTGCGGGTCGACCCCGGCAATACCGGCAATCAGGAAATACGTTTTCGACAAATCAAACTGCCGTGACCAGACCAATGCGGACACCGATGCCGCCGCATTGGTGTGCCCCATGCCGGTGGTCATCTGGCAAATACCGTCGCTGGTGCAACCCACCGCCGGGTAATCGGGAGAGAACCCAGGAATGGCTACTTTGCGGTCGAACCGGAGGTGATCATGCCAGACCTGCGCTTCCGGGCCGAACATGGAAATGATCAGCACTTTGACCGGCTGGCCATGGCTTGCGGCTGCTTTGGTTCTGGCCTGGGCGGGGGCGGGCAGTACCAGGGCTGCGGCCAGTGCAATGGGCAATAAACGGGGGATCAGACGTTGGGGCATGCGGATATCCGTAGGTCGGCGCGGTTGAAAACGGGCATGGATCAAGGTTAGTCAGTACGCGGG
>JASLES010000251.1 GCA_030151005.1 Silvimonas sp. | reverse complement strand
CGCAAAATGGGGGATATGGCGCTGGTGGATGCCCATCTGGAAGTCGCGCCGCGCATCAGCGTGAGCGAAGGCCACAATGTGGCGGTACGGGCGCGCAGTGCCGTGCTGGCGCATTTTCCGGTGCTGGATGTCCAGATTCATATTGACCCGCGTGAAACCATCGCCTCGATTGGCCCGGAATTGCCCTCTCGCGATCAGGTGCTCGATCTTCTGACCAGCGCGCTGCCCGGGCTGGATCCGCAGCAGTGGGATATGACGCTCCATTACATTGATGGCCGGCTCAATGTCGCCATGCAACTGGAACCGGCCGCCCCCGTAGTGGACGATTTTGCCGTGCGCGCTTTTTTGTCGGCCCGGTTGGCCGTGCCGGTGGATTTGTCGGTCTGGCGTCGTGAGGCGACAAACGCCAGTGCTCGCCTCTGAATAACACGTCAGACTACGCACACGATCGGGCAGGATCGTATGCGAATATCATCGCCACGGGTCTATGCTGAATGCGCCATCTCCTGGAGACTGCCCCATGGCCGCATTGCATATTGCCGATCTGCCCGGCGCCATCCGCGATACCAAACGCCTGTTACGCCAGAACCTGCCGCAATACCGTGATGTCTTTTTGCAAGTAGAAGACGAAATGCGGCGACAGGTTGCCAGCATCGTGGCCGAACGGGAGCAGGGCAAACCTGTTATTCCGGAGCTGGCGTTTGCTGATATCGCCGCAGCGACGGTCAGCCCGCAGGTCATTGCGCAGATCAAGGCACGCGGCGCCTGTGTTATCCGCCGCGTATTCAGCCCGGAGCAGGCCACCGCCTGGAATGACGAACTGGCGGGGTATGTCGACAACAACCAGTTTGAAGCGCGCCTAGCGCACCGGGCTGAAGACAAATACTTTGGTGAACTGGCCTCCAGCAAACCACAGATTTTCGGTATTTACTGGTCGCAACCGCAGGTGGCTGCACGTCAGTCTGAAGCGCTGACCCGCGCCCGCGTATTTTTGAATCGCTTGTGGCTAACCCAAAGTGAGGGGCGGCAGCATTTTGACCCGGACCAGGTTCCGGTCTACGCCGACCGGGTTCGCCGTCGCCCGCCTGGTTCGGCTTCTTTGGGGTTGTCGGCGCATTGTGATGGCGGTTCGGTAGAGCGCTGGCTGGATCATGAGTTTCGTCAGGTATACCGCCACGTGTTCAGCGGCCAATGGCAACAGTACGACCCGTTTGATGCGGCGTGGCGCACGCAAGTCAATGAAATACCGTCACCGGCCGTGTGTTCCATGTTCCGCACTTTTCAGGGCTGGACGGCGCTCACCGCGCAGGGCCCTGGCGATGGCACCTTGCAATTGATCCCCATCGCCAACGCTATGGCGTACGTGTTGCTGCGGGCCCTGCAAGATGACGTACCGGAAGATGACTTGTGTGGCGCGCTGCCCGGACGGGCTTTGTCTCTGACGGCGCAATGGCACAGCCTGCTGCAACCGGCGTTATCCAGTATCCCGCTGATGCAGCCCGGAGACACGGTGTTCTGGCATAGCGATGTGATTCACGCGGTGGAAGACGAACACAAGGGATCAGGCTGGAGCAACGTAATGTACATTGCCGCCACACCGGGCTGCGCCAAGAACGACGCTTATCTGGCGCGGCAATTGCCGGCTTTTCTGGAAGGCAAAAGCCCGCCGGATTTTCCGGCAGACCATTTTGAGACTGATTTTGCCGGCCGCGCCAGCACGGACAATCTGACCGCGCTGGGCCGCAGCCAACTGGGTATTCAGGGCTGAACCCGAATACCCGGGGGCCTTAAATCTTCAGGCGTTCTACCACTTTGCCGTTGGCGAGGTGGGACTCAACAATCTCGTTGATGTCTTCCTCATCCACATAGCGGTACCAGGTGCCTTCCGGATAAACCACCAGCACCGGGCCGTCGTCACAACGGTCCAGACAGCCTGCCTTGTTGATGCGTACCTTGCCCTGACCATTGAGTTTGAGTGCCTTGACCCGGTCTTTGGCGTAGGCCTGCATATTGGCCGCACCGCAATCATTGCAGGAGGTCTCGCCCGGCCCGCGCTGATTGGTGCAAAAGAAAACGTGATATTTGAAATAGCTCATGACGTGATCCTGGATCCGCAGCGCAGCGTTATTGATGCGCTACCGGCGCAATGTGCGCTGTAACAAAAAGGGGCAGTTCACCCACGCGGTCGGGTTGCACGGTGTCGATGATGCGGACATCGTCTACCTGGCATTCGACCATCAATTGCTGCACAAAATCCACCACTTGTTCCGTGCGGTCCAGTGGCGCCAGCGGCCAGACAAAGCCTTCCCAGCGTTCGCCGTCTTCCAGAGCGCAGAAAGTGATACGGACTTCGCCCGGATCATGCGCGGCCACGGTAATCACCGGTGTGCGGCCAGCAGTCCGAATGCTGCGCAGCGCATTGCTGGTGGCGACCTGCAACTGGGTTTCCAGCTGGGTTACGCGGCCGGATTCCTGCGCGGCCAGCCACGTTTGTGGCACACGCGGAATGGTAAAGAGTGTTAC
>JASLES010000217.1 GCA_030151005.1 Silvimonas sp. | reverse complement strand
CATGATCAGGCCCATGCCTTTCTGGCCGTCGTTGGAACCATGCGCAAAGCTCACGCCGGTGCAGGTCAACACCAGCAGGCCACGAATCCACCATGGGGGCGCCTTGCCCGGCTTGGGTTCTTTGTACAGCGCAGGGACTTTGACCAACGCTTTGAGCACGATCAGCAACAAAGCTGCACAGATAAAACCGATGATGGGGGAAAACAGCAGGGATTTGCCTACGTTGAGCGCCTGACCCCAATCCACCCCACTGGTGTGCGTGTTACCGGCGGCCATCAGCTGGTTGGCGATACCCACGCCAATGATCGAGCCAATCAGCGTGTGCGAGCTGGAGGCGGGCAAGCCCAGCGCCCAGGTCCCCAGATTCCAGATAATGGAAGCCAGTAACAGCGCAAACACCATGGCAAAGCCGGCGTTACTACCGACATGCAAGATCAGCTCTACCGGCAACAACGAAATGATGCCGAAGGCCACGGCTCCACTCGACAGCAACACCCCAAGGAAATTGAAAAAACCGGACCAGACCACGGCAAAGGTGGCGGGTAGTGTGTTGGTGTAGATGACAGTGGCCACGGCGTTGGCAGTATCGTGAAAGCCGTTGACGAACTCAAAGCCCAGCGCAATCAGCATTGCCAGACCCAACAAACCGTAGGGTAGCCAGCTGGTTTGCGGGGTAGAGGCAGTATCGATATCGTTTACAAGGCTGAATGTCGTAAATGCCAGACCGGCCACCAACAGGACCAGAAACAGCAATGCGGCAAAAGGGCCGTTTTTCTTTTCAAGTTGCAGACGGCTATTGCTGGCTGACAAGGTAGAGTCAGCGGTCGTGGCGTCAGACATGACAAATCTCCGGGTTGAAGGGGTGGCGTAACCCCCTGAACCTACTCACGATTTGTTGCAGATTCGTGATGATGTCAGTCAGACTGATTGTTGGTGAAGTAAATCAGTAATCCCTGTTAAAGCCAGGTGCCGGGCGCACCGCAACAGGGCAAAAAAAACGGCCTTAAAGGCCGTTTTCCATGCGAGGCGCGCGTTCCATCAAGGTACTGATGACGTCGCTGACTTTCGCGTTATCAAACAACACCCGGCAAACACCCTCGGTAATGGGCATGTCCACACCCAGCGCCTGGGCCTGCTTGAGCACTTCTCGCGCTGCAGGGACGCCTTCGGCCACATGACCCAGATTGGCCAGAACGTCGTCCAGATTCAGACCTTGCGCCAGCAACAAACCCACGCGCCGATTGCGGGAGAGATCCCCCGTGGCGGTCAGCAACAAATCGCCAATACCGGCCAGGCCCATGAAGGTTTCCTGGTGTGCACCCACTGCAGCACCAAAACGGGCCATTTCTACCAGCCCGCGTGTGAGCAGCGCCGCACGTGCGTTCAAACCCAGATTGAGCCCATCGCAAATACCGGCGGCAATCGCCAGCACGTTTTTCACGGCGGCGCCAATTTCCACGCCAATCAGATCGTCGCTGGCATACAGCCGCAGCACGCTGGTATTGAGCGCATTGACGGTTTCACGCGCAAATTGCGGATTGTTTGAGGCAATGGTGACGGCTGCGGGCTGACCGCGCGCCACTTCCTGAGCAAAGCTGGGGCCGGAGAGCATGCCGCGCGGGACATCAGCGGCCATTTCTTCATCAGCCACCTGGTGCGGAAACTTCATGGTGCCCGCTTCCAGACCCTTGCACGCCCACAACAAGGGCGCGCGCTGATCCAGTGCCCGCAGCGCCTTCAGTGTCGGGCGCAGGCCAGACAAGGGCGTGACGACCAGTACCAGATCGGCACCGGCGACGGCTTTGGCAAAATCGGCTTCGACACTCAGGTTGGCAGGAAACGAAATATCCGGCAGATAACGTGGATTGCTGCGCGATGTCGCCATGCTTGCAGCCTGCTCGGCATCACGTGACCACAACACCACTTGATGCAGTTCTGCAAAGCGGATTGCCAGCGCGGTGCCCCATGCACCAGCGCCCAGTACGGCTAACTTCATGCGCCCCAAACCTCCTCGATCCTGACATAACCAATAACGCCGTCACGGTGTTTCACTTTGAGCCACCCGGCGTGATTGTTGTCGATGAGTTCCAGCAGCACATCCTTGTCAGCGTGCAGCAGAACGGGGGAATCCAGATCAGCGCGCTGACGGACATCCAGCGGCTTTACAACCTGAACAAAATGGCGGGTAGAGAGATCGGCCTTGTGCACCCATGCCAGCGTGCCATCACGATCACGCACGCGTACCCAGGTGTCGGTTTCCGACAGCGCTTCAAGGGGAGTATCGCGGCTGACCACGTACAGCTTTTTGCTGGAATCTTGCGGCGCCTGATACAACACAACGCCATGGCGGGAGACCGAACGGATGTCGAGGGCGTGGACCACACCGCTGGCCACCAGGGCCAGCAGCGCAGTCATCCAGAACGCCTTAGTGGGTAGTCTGTTCTGCATCGTTTTGTGCTGCAGCGGCCTGGGCGCGCTGTTGCAGATAGATGGCTTCAAAATTGATCGGTTGCAGCAGGAACGGCATGTAACCGGCACGTGTCGTCAGGTCCGATACGGCCTCACGCAGGTACGGGAACAGAATGCTCGGGCAACCAATACCCAGCAGCGGGTCCATTTCTTCTGCCGGAATATTCTCGATGGTGAACAGGCCGCCCTGGGTTACTTCAACCAGGAACAGGGTGCGCTCGCCCACTTTGGCTTGCACGGTAGCCGTCAGCGAGGCTTCGTAAAAACCGTTGTCAAAGCTTGTTGCCGAATTGCGGAACTGTACGGCGAACTCCGGCTGTTCCTGCTCCATAAAGCTTTGCGGGCTGTTGGGGGATTCCAGCGACACATCTTTTACATACACTTTCTGGACTGCGAAGACCGGTTGCTTCGCTTCTTGATTCTGTTCGCTCATCGCGATTCCTTCCTTGGTATTGCGCTTGGGTCGCGCGACTCATTCATATCATCGTTTAAACAATGCGCTCTTTGCGCACTGGCTTGCGAGCGCACCCGCGGGCGAAATCATCGCACGAAACGCCACAACATGCATCGGGTGAAATGCCGGTTTGACCGCTTGCCGGGCATTTCACTTCCACGCACGGCAGGTAACAGCAGACGCGCTTGCCATTTGTCCGGGCAGCGCCGCCTGGGTGAGGGATATCACCGCCTGCCCGCCGGACGGCCACACCGGGTCAACCCGCAACTATCTACTCCGTTGATTGCTGCGCGTCGCCGGTAAAAGGTACTGGCGTACAGGGGCAATACAACAAAACCAAAGCATCAGGAGTAGCAACATGAAGTTGTCGGGCAAAAACACCTTCGCACGGTCTGGCGTCATCTCGCTGACCGTAGCCGCAGCCTGTATCGTGGGTGCGTTTTCGGGCTGCGCCACACGTGAAAAAGTGGTCGTAAGAGAAACGGTAGTTGCACAGCCGGTCGTGCGCAAAATGCCGGCGCCTATTCATGAAGACCGTGGCACAGCGCCCGGCGCAGATTGGGGCTGGGTTGCAGGGCACTGGAAATGGGAAGGTAATGACTGGTTCTGGGTTCATGGCCGCTGGGTAGAGCAAGCCGTACCGCCGATGCCAGTCGTGATCGTCGAACAAATCCCGGTTGCCCCGTCACCGCGTCATTACTGGGTGCCGGGCCACTGGGTGTGGCAATACAACGGCCATGGTGGCTGGGTCTGGATAAAGGGCGCCTGGCGCGTCTAAGTACTGTGTCGTCACCATACATATATAAGAGAGACGTATATAAGTATGGCGTAGCCCCAAAACAAAACCCCGCACAGGCGGGGTTTTGTTTTGGGGCCAGCAAGATCAGGCACTCTCACCTGCCAGCAACGGCACAAGGCCACCCGCTCGATCCAGCGCGGACAGATCATCAAACCCGCCAACATGGGTTTCGCCAATAAAGATCTGCGGCACAGTGCGTCGCCCAGTGCGGTTCATCATCTCTTCCCGGCGACCGGCTTCCAGATCAACGCGGACCTTCTCGATCTCGGTTACGCCACGCTGGCTCAACAGGCGCTCGGCCATCATGCAATACGGGCACACCCCGGTGCTATACATCAGGACTTTGGGCATCTCTACAGTATCTCTATATATAAGTGCGCAAAAAACGCCGAAAACAGACCGGCTACGACATCAATTATGAGGGTGGAATTATCGGTCACAAGAGGCAGATCAGGGCATGCAAGAATATTTCTGGTCAAAAACACTTACAGATCAGTTGTTTGCCAGAAATGGGTCAAGAATATTGCAGGAAGGTGTTGACGGTGTGAGGGGTGGTGCGTATAGTTCGGTTTCTCCGCTGCAGACACAACAGCGAAACAGCGAAAACGAAAGAGTTTAGCAGGGTTTCAGTGTCTGGTGGCAAACGATCTTTAACAAATTACAG
>JASLES010000143.1 GCA_030151005.1 Silvimonas sp. | reverse complement strand
CTGCTGCAATCACAGCCCTCCGCCATTCCCTCCAGCGCACAACTCAGGGGATCACATAAGGCGTCGCTCGCATCACACGGCAACAACTCACAACCCACATCGCAAAACCCGGCTTGGGCAGCGGGCAGGGGCATAGGCCGGTGTCGGCACGTTCGGTGCACCTCACCACATCGGAGTGTGCGCGCACGGGCGATCTTCAGACCCTGCCAGACGCCATAACGGCGCACCGCGCGATAACCCAGCCATGAACAACTGGCCCGCCCGGTGTGCACGCGCATGGCACACTGAAAACCCTTCCTGGGCGAAACAAAACGCTGGTAGAAACGGATCAGATAAAGCAACAAGGTGCGCATGTTCGAAACGATGGCGGCCAGAGAGCCCACACTGTATGCGCAAATCCGTGGCGTACACACGGCGAAGCGATCAACCCTGCTCAAACCGTTGCTGGCGAGTTGCAATCAAACCGACAGTGCAACTGCCGCCAAGCCACCTGCTGAATCCGGCAATGTCCACCGACCTGCGGTTGATCTACAACCGTAAATACAACGTAGGTCTCTGCATGAGTCCGACGTATCTGGGGAGAACAAAACATGGATAAACATCGCAAGCGCCAGACGCTGCTCTGGCTTGGCATTGCAGCCTGGGTCGGCATTTCTGTGGCCGTGCTGGTCAAGGACGAAGTCAAAAACATGATCCCTGGTGGCTGGTGCAGGAGCATCAAATGAACGCGCGCGCTGATCTTGACGATGTCCCCGTCATTGCTGACCTGTTAACCACCGTACGGGCGACGTCTGACCGCATTTTGCTGCTGGTCAACAGCGCGTACTGGGTGGTGACACTCATCCAGTCTTTCATCACGGGCCGCATGCTGGCAGTCTGGCTGGTCGGGTTGCCGGCCGTGGCCATTCCGTTTCTGATCGCTGCCCGCCAGCGGGGTTCGCTTACCTGTCGCTGCGTAGTGGCGATTGCGCTGATGTTGCAATCGACCGTCTCTATTGCGACCTCCGGCGGCGCCATTGAGGCGCATTTCGGGGTGTTTGTCGTGCTGGGGCTGCTGCTGGCGTATTTTGACTGGCGGCCCATCGTGCTGGCGGCCGTGGTCATTGCCGTGCATCACCTGGCGCTTAACTTCAGTGCGGTACTGGGGATGAAGCTGGTGCTGTTCCAGGAAGGCCCTTCGTTTACCCGTGTGGTGATTCATGCGGCCTATGTGGTGGCCGAGGCAGGCATGTTGGCCTGGCTGGCGGTGCGTATTGAAGGTGCACTCAAGGCCAGTGCCTTTATGGGGCGCTTTGCTGCCAGTGCTGCTCAGGGTGATCTGACGCTGGCGTTTCCGCCGGACCTGCTGGAAATCAGCCCCATGCTGCGCTCTGGCCAGATCATGCAGGCGCGCATGACCCAGGCTTTGCATGCGGTCCAGGGCACCGCCGGTGCGGTGGTTGAGGTTGCGAGCGCGCTTGCCAGTGACAGCGCCCGGCTTGAGGACGGCGTGCAAAGCCAGGTGGATGAAACCGCCGCCATGGCCGAAGCCCTGCAACAGATCAACCAGGGCATTGCGCAAGTCACGCGAGATGCCGATGAGGCCAGCAGCGCCATCCTGGCTGCGGTAGAAATGGCCGCCGCCGGCGAGGCAGCCAGTGTGGGGGTGAATGAAGACCTGAATGCCATTAGTGGCACCATCAACGGCGTGGCCACGCAAATTGGTGTGCTCAAGAAAAGTACCGATGAAGCCATGGCGATTGTTGATCTGATCAAAGAGATCACTGAACAGACCAATCTGCTGGCCCTCAATGCGGCCATTGAGGCTGCCCGTGCCGGTGAACACGGCCGCGGCTTTGCAGTGGTGGCCGATGAGGTACGCAAACTGGCCTTCAAGACCACCGAGGCGACGGTATCGATCCGCGACTCCATGAATGCCATCGCCCAAAGCATGGATGGTACGCACGATGCCGTGGTCAGCGCCCTGGACAAAGTGCGTAACGGGCTGGAGAAATCCGGCACCGCCCGCAATACCATCGCAGAAATGGCGCAAAACACTACGTCGACGGAAGCCACGGTGAGGGAGATGGCCACCGCGCTGCAAGTGCAGTCCCAGTCCGCCACCGTGGTGGCGCAGCGACTGGAGCGAGTGGCGTCTCAAGCAGATGCCGCGCATCAAACCCTGACTGAAGTGGCCAGCCTGATTCAACGCCTCAAGCAGCAAGCGGAGGACATGAACACGCATACGCGGTTTTTCCGCATTGGCACCCAACGGTAAGGCGCCACAACAGCGGCAAAGCGGGCGTCAGTGTGCGGGCTGGTAACACAGCAACACGTTGCCATTGGCAAAGTTGCGTGATCGGGTAAGTTTGAGGGGCACCGGGTGGGTCAGCCCCTCAAAGATGGTGCGGCCACCACCCAGCACCACCGGGTTGACCGAGACCTGGAATTCATCAATCAATCCGGCCTGGGCCAGTTGGGATATCAGGCTGCCGCTCCCCAGAATGCACATATCCTTGCCAGGCTGCTGCTTTTGCTCACGCACCCAGTTCAAGAGGTCGGACTTGATCAGTTGCGTGTTCTGCCAGGACACTGCGTCCAGCGAGCGTGAGAACACCACTTTGGGCAGGCTGTTCATATGCCGTGCCACCAGCGGATCATTGCTGGCGGCCATGGGCGTGGGCCAGTAGCTCGCCATCATGTCATACGTCACACGGCCGAACAGCAAGAGCGCATCACCAGACACGTTATCCGCTACGAAGGCGTTCCACTCCGCATCCTGGGCATCGTGGTGCGCCCAGCCGATGTCACCATCGCTCGCGGCAAAATAACCGTTCACGGTGAGCTGGATAAACGCGATCAATCGGCACATGAGATCCTCTCTACGCTCGGTCACGCTGCCAGTCAGCGTTTGCGCAGGGCTTGCTTGTGGGCATACATGGCAGCGTCAGCCTCTGCCATCAGGGTCGAAAACGCCTGATGCCGGGTGGCATCAAACACGGTGACGCCGACACTGAAATGCAAATCATACCCGCGCTTGAGGCGCAGATTGAGTTCCTCCAGCTGATGTTGCAGGCGCGCAATAATCTCTTTGGCACGCACCGCATCCACATCGCTGAGCAAGACCAGAAACTCATCACCCCCAAGGCGACCTACCGCGTCGCTTTCCCGCAAGCCATGACGCAGAAACCCGGCAAATTCGATCAGCGCCCGGTCGCCCTCGGCATGACCAAACTGGTCATTAATCGCCTTGAAGTCGTTCAGGTCAAAAAACAGCAAAGTAGCCGGCTTGCCCATGCGCCGGCACACCCCCAAGGTGTAGGCCGCCAGCGCATCAAACCCGCGCCGGTTCACAAGATGAGTCAGTTCGTCCAGCGTAGCCAGCTGCTGGGCGATGAGTTCTTGCTCGGCAATCCGACCCAGATCACGCAAGAGCGCGCGTTCTTCGTCATCCAGCAGACGGGGGTGTTGGTCCATCAAACACAACGACCCCACCCGCACGCCGTTTTCAACCTTGAGCGGGTAGCCCGCATAAAAGCGGATGAAGGGCGGACCGGTGACCAGCGGGTTGTCGGCAAAGCGCGGGTCATCATGCGTGTCAGAGATGAGAAAAATGGCGTCATCCAGAATGGCATGGCCACAGAACGAGGTATCCCGGGGCGATTCACCGACCGCGCCACCCATGCAAGACTTGATCCACAGCCGCTCGCTATCGACCAGCGTCACCATCGACACCGGCACGCGGAAAATCCGCCTGGCCAGCCGCGTCAGCCGATCAAACCGCTCTTCCGGTGCGGTGTCCAGAACGCGCAATGCGCGCAACGCGGCAAGCCGGATCTTTTCATCCGGCGGCGTAGCAGGAACAAGCATGGACTGGGTGCTCGCATGGGCTCAACTTGCGCCCAGCATAGTGCACATTGCCCGCGTTGCAGCACAAACCGTCCTGGTTAAGGGCTGCGTGGGGCAAATACGCCCTTGACCACCTGTAAACACAAGCAGATCAGGTCAGATCCCATTGGCATCCTGCGCGCAATTGCATATATCGATAAAGAAAGGGGCGTTACCTCGCCCATTTCCCAGAAGACTCCGACCGCAAAATTGCCCCGGACTCAACCGTGAAACTTTATCTGCCCGATCATATTTTCATCCGCAACCGCGTCATTCAGCACGGCGAACTGGATTTCCGGCTGGAACCGCGCTTTCTGGATACCCTGACCGCCAGCGCCCGGGCCGATGCCAGCGGTACTTTGCCCGCGATGGCCCCGCATACGCTGCTGGAAATCATCGCCCTGGCGCAACATCTGGTCCCGTTAATGCGCCAGGCACCAGGACATCTGACGCCGGAGCAACTCTCGCCCTTGGTGGAACGTATCAATCTGGTCGCCAGCCATAGCCCGGATGGCTGCATCGCCGCCATTCTGCTGTGCCCCTGGCAGGACTACGCCGCCCACCATGCCATCAACTGCGCCCTGCTGGCCTGCCGGCTAGGACAAATGCAAGGTCTGGCTGACGCGGACCGGGACATGTTGATGCTGGCCGCTCTGACCATGAATATCGGAGCCGTGGCCTTGCACAACGAACTGGCCGTGCAGGACGCCCCGCTGTCCACCAGCCAGCGCCAGGTGCTCAACGCGCACCCGCTGATCAGCTCTTGCCTGTTGCGGGCGGGCGGGTTTGATCACCGACGGCTGCATACGCTGGTGTTAACGCATCACGAACGGCTGGATGGCCGGGGCTACCCGTTTCATTTGCGCGGCAGCGAAATCGACCCGCTGGCGCACACCTTGCATGTGCTCGACATCGTCATCGCCAAGCTGATGCCACGGGGCTATCGCAGCCGTCTGCCGGCACGCCAGGCGCTGGCACAGGTGTACGCCAAATCCCGCGAGCAACTGGATGCCAACCTGACAACGCAACTGGTCAAACTGTTTGGTGTTTATCCCAGCGGTAGCTTTGTCATACTGGAAAACGGCCAGACCGCGCTCGTGGTCAAGCAATCAGAATCTGCTGACAAGCCCCGCGTGGCGCTGCCAGGCAATCCACAGCAATTACTGGATACCACCGCGCCAGGACGGCAGATTGCAGAGAGCATCGCCTCGCAACCGGGGTTACGCCATTTTCCGTCGCTAGTGCCATTCTGGCCGCTACGCGCAACGTGAAGCCACCATGAAAAAACCCCGCCGGAGCGGGGTTTTGCGGGTGAGGTCAGATCAGTGCAAACCGGTGCGGATCAGAAATCCGTACCCTCTGAAGAGCGACGGGTTTCCAACAGATCTTCCAGCTGCCGCCGCCGCAGCGTCTTGGCCCGGTTGGCGCTGGCAATGGCTTCTTCACTGGGACCGCGACGTTTGGGTTGCGGCTTGTCCTGCGCGCCCTCTCCTGCTTCTTTGGCAAGGACTTCTTCTGCATTCATGGCATTACTCCCCTTAGCAAGACAA
>JASLES010000100.1 GCA_030151005.1 Silvimonas sp. | reverse complement strand
CGGCGGGGCAATCTGGGGATTGATGCCCGTCAGCGTATTCGAATCGTTAATGCGCGGAGTGGTTTGTCCAGGGCTGATTGTCGAGCCACCCGTGGTCGGTATATAAGAAACACTCATGTTGGTTTCCAAAGGGTCCGGCGTTTCGCGATATTGCGGGCAAGCAGTAAACACTGATACGCCTGCAAAAGCGGTTATATACCCGCGACGAAATCCATTTCACCTGCAACAACTGACAGCTTGCTTGATGTATCGCCATGTATCGATTTCGGGAAAGCCGGCTGGTTGGTCTGTGATGCAATCTTTTTTATTGCGCTGAAAGCGTGAAGATCTGGATGGCTCAGCCTTGCTACAAAGGCGCAACGCGTTTGTGGCTGATCCACAGCCCCATCACGCAGCGCTCATCGCCCGGGCCAGCATCCTTTGAGACGCCTTTGTTACGCAATTGATACACCAAATTTACATTTGTTTATCTGTTTCTTACTTAATAAGTATGATTTTCTGAGCACCAAAAAAACCAGAACATAGACTTATTCAGAGGAAGAGATGGAAAAAAACGCTTTGGCCGTTGTTCTGGCCAGCACCCTTGCGGCCTGCGGTGGCGGAAGTAGCGACCATGGCAGTCTGCAGAATGCCAATACGGCAGATTCCGCCCAGCAACAGGTCACGGCCTGGGTCAAGGCCAGCGCAGCGCAGGTCAGCACCATCAACGCATCCGCTCAGGATAGCTTTAGTGATATGGCTGCTTTTGGGGCGGCGGTCGGTGATGCCAGGGTAGTTTCACTGACAGAAGACAGTCACGGTGATGCCAATGCCTTCGAACTGATGAACCGTCAGGTGCAATACCTGCATCAGGTCAAAGGCTTTAACGTGCTGATGATGGAAAGCAGCATGTTTGACGTAGAAGCCATCTGGCGTGCAGCGACGGACAATGGCGCAAACGTGTCCGACCTGGCGCCTGGGCGTGTCTTCTATATGTACTCAGAGACCACCGCGGGCCGCAAGGTCTTGCAATATGTTGATCAACAACGCGCTGCCGGAACGCCACTGATACTGATGGGCCTGGATGTACCGCTTGGCGGCGTCACCTCCGTCAATGCGCTGGTCCCTGCGCTCCAGACTTTTCTGGCTAACCGTGGCTCGGGCATTCCCCTGCAGGCCAATTGGGCCGGCTTTGCAAACGTTGCAGCGCAAGCTGCGGCTTTATCCCTGAGTGCGAATCCTGCTGATTTCACCGCCGTGGCGGCGCAAATCGAACAGGAAACCTGTAGCGATCCCACCATCAGCCCGCAACTACGGCAGACCCCGGGGTGGTGGTGCTTGCAGGTACAGGGGCTGGCCGCAGATGTGGCTCGGCAGACCAACCAGAACCTGCAGGCCGCCGGGTTTGACCCGCGCGACAGGCAAATGGCCCGCAATGTGCAGTGGACGCTGGATCATCTGTATCCGGGCGAGAAAGTCATTTTGTGGTCCAACAGCCTGCACGGACTGAATATCCCTATCGTGTGTACCGCGGCAACCTGCCCACCCAGCGCCACCGCAATCGGTTCGATGGGGTCGATCCTGAAAACGACGACGGGTTCACGGTTATACATTGTCAAGAACACCCCCATGACGGGCGCCGTTGCCAATTACGCTTCACCCGGCACGGTCGGGCCGGCTACCCCGCTGACTGGCTTGCTGGCCACTGCTTTTCACACGCTCAATTTTTCCTCCGTTTTTCTGAATGCACCCGCAGATCCGGGCCTGCTGGCTGATTTTGCCAATGATTCCCAAGGTGGTGACGCACTGGGCCTGCAAATGGATGGCCTGTTTGTCTACCCCACTGCAGTGCCCGCACTACGGCAAAAATGGGTGCCTGTCCCTTTGCCTGACGGTTCCATGTAAGTAACAACAAACCAGACATTGCAGACAGGACGCGCACGGTATTGCGCGCTGCCTGAAGTGATTCTGGACGTTGCATCTGTAGTCATAAAACCAACTTCAAAGAGGATGAGAAATGAAATATCTGATTTCAGCTTTGTGTTTATGTGGCTGCGTGGCTGGCTGTGGAGGTGGTGGCGGTGGCAGCGCTGGTACGGCGGCACAAGCCACTGATCAAGGGCAGGTCCAGCAAGATCAGCTTTCCGCGTGGGCCAGCACCAGCGGCGTGGCGATCAGCAGCATTGATGCTTCTGCTGGCGATACCTTCAGCGACCTGGCGCCATTTGGCGCGGCCGTGGGCGATGCTAGAGTGGTTTCGCTGACCGAGGACACGCATGGTGACGCCAATGCGTTTGAACTTATCAATCGCCAGATCCAGTACCTGCACCAGGTAAAAGGCTTTGATGTGCTGATGCAGGAAAGCAGCATGTTCGATGTAGAGGCCATCTGGCGCGCCGCGACGGATTACAACGCCAGCGCAACCGACCTTGCACCCGGGCGGATCTTCTTCATGTATTCAAAGACCGATTCGGCCCGCAAGATTTTGCAGTACGTGGATCAGCAACGCGCTGCCGGCACACCGCTCGCCCTGATGGGGCTGGATATCCCGATGGGGGGTGATACATCCATCCAGCAATTGGTCCCGGCCTTGCAGGCGTTCTTGACGAGCCGTAATTCGACTATTCCGCAGCAAAGTAGCTGGGCCGAGTTTGCCAGCGTGGGGTCTCAGGCTGCTGCCCAGACGCTCTCTGCCAGCGCCTCTCTGACGGTATTCAATAGTGTGGCGGGACAGATTGAACAGGAACTCTGCAACGATTCAACCATGAATCCGCAAATGCGTCAGACACCGGGCTGGTGGTGCTTGCAAGTGCGGGGCCTGGCGGCCGCCGCCACGCGCCAGACCAACCCCGGTCTGATCGGCAACGGGCTGGACCCGCGTGAGTCGCAAATGGCGAGCAATGTCTTGTGGGTGGCCAACACGCTCTTCCCCAACAAAAAAGTCATCCTGATGTCCAACAGCGGCCATGGCCTGAACTACGACTTTTATTGCGCCGGGTGCGCTGCGGGCGTATCCAGCCCTGGCTCCATGGGCCGGCAACTGCAGGCCGTGCTGGGCAATCAGCTATATATGGTCAAAAATACGCCATTTAGTGGTGCCGCCACGGACTACACCTCGCCCGCGTATAACCTGGTCGTGCCACCTTATGCCAAAGGGATTCTTGCTGGCGCCATGAAAGCCGCCAACAAAGTACCAGGGTTCCTTAACCAGCCATCCGACCCGGTTATCCAGAACGAAATTCCATCCGACTGGCAAGCCAGTGGCAGGCTGGGCATGGAGTGGAATGGCATTTTCTATTACCCGGAGGCGACGCCGGCCAAATTGCTGACGTTTGCCACATCGCCATTACCTGCTGGCATGTGATCACGGCTTGATCAGCCCCTGTGCAGAGAGGGGCTGACTTGCGTTCCCTTTTCGGGATGGCCCGGAAGCATCAACGCTTCCGGGTTTTTTGTTTTGCGAATCAGGCGGTCTTTTGCACCAGCGCTTGCTCACCCGGCTGAATCAGTAGCCGGTTGGCGAAGAAGCAGATGAGCGCCAGGATCAGGTACACCGCCAACAGGGCCGGGGCACTGTGCACTGACAGCAGGCTCAGCAGGAAGGACGTCACGCTGGTAATCAGGATATTGATCAGGAACATCAGCGCAGTGGCGGTACCGGCAATATGCCGGAACAAAGACAAGCCACGGCCCATGGACATCGGGAACAACATCCCCTGGCCGAAGAACATCAAGGCGCTAATGCCGCACAGCAGGGGCAGGCTGTCTGGCCAGAGTGTGGAGAGGCCCAAGCCCGCCAGCACGGCGGCAAGCAAGAGGCTGGTCATGACGTGCTGCACACGGGCCACCGGAAAACGTTTGACCATGGAGCGACAAACAAAAGTGGCCAGCATGAACACGCAACCCAGGCCGAAGGCAATGTGGCCAAACATGATCGGGGAGTAATGCCAGGCGCTCTGGATAATGAAAGGGCCGACCGTGTTGAAGGCAATACTCATGGAGTAAATGGCCCCCATCAGCACCACCATGCCCATAAATTGCCGATGGCGAATCACCTCGGCCAGGTTGCGGCGGATGGTGGGCAAGGCCAGCGGGTGGCGGCGGAAATGGGTTTCTGGCACCAGAAAGACCACCAGCAGCCACATCAGCGTCATTGAAACCGCAAAGAACACAAAGCAAGCTTGCCAGCCCGCGTACACCTGCAGATAGCCGCCCAGCACCGGGCCAATGATCGGGCCCAGGCCAAACATGCTGCCGGAGAGCACGCCAATCTTCACCAGTTCATGGGATTCGAGCACGTCCGGGAAAATGGAGCGCGCCACCACCGAAATCGTCCCCACCATCAGGCCCTGGATCAGCCGGGTGGCCAGCAGCACCGGCAGGGAGGGCAACGCCAGCGGCAACAGGCTGATCAGTACGAACCCGGCCATGCCGCCCAGCAGCAATTTGCGGCGTCCCCAGGCGTCGGTCAAAAAGCCGGAAAAAAAGTTGCCTAGCGCGTAACCCAGCAGATACAGACTAATCAGGTTTTTGACGGCACTGTCCGACTGGCCCAGCGCTGAGGCCATGGCCGGTAGCGACGGCGCGATCAGGTCGACCGCCATCCCGAACAGCGGCATCAGTAATAGCAGTACAGCCAGCAAACGCTTTTGCTGCCCGGAAGAGAGAGAGAGCGTGTTGGCGGTCATTTATTGGTCCTCGTCCGGCTGCAGGTTGGCTTGCATCTTGTTCAGCATGCTGTGCATTAACGCGAGCTCATCTTTGCTAAAACCGTGAAACAACTGCTGCTCCACACTGTTCATGGCCGCCAGGAGGGCGGGCATGCGCTCGTTGCGGCAGTGCTCGGTCATCTCGACGAACATGCAGCGGCGATTTTCCTGCCATTGCCGGCGTGTGACGTAACCGTCCTTTTCCAGCGCATCCAGCGTGCGGGCCAGTTGTGCCGGGTCCATATCCAGTCGGCCCAGCAGGCTCTTTTGCGTGCCGTCGCCATGCACATGCAGCATCAGCAGCACCTGGCATTGCGGGCGGGTGATCCCGGCGCTTTGCAGGTAACTGTCCAGCCGGCGGCGCTTGAGGTTAACGATGTGCGCCAGATGATGACCAAGGTAGGGAAGCATGGGGATACCTGCGTTGATTTATACAACAATTGTATTTATCAATTCATGACAAAGTCAATTGTCATGTGCAGTGCAACATGCCGTCAGTCAGGGCGTGACGTGGACGCGCCACTTTGCCTGGGGTGGCCGTCTTGGGGAGATTGAACCGGGCAAGGGCGCGCAGTGATTGCGCGGATGACATCGGCGGTGTGATTACCGGCTCAGGTACTGCATACCGTACAACAGCGCCAGGGTGCCCAGGACCCACCATGGGGCCGCCTCACGCTGTACCCATTTGCGGCTGCGGGTACGCCACGGGGTTTCAACATAGCGATGCAGCACAACAGCCGCGCACAGGGTAATGGCGAGAAAGACGGCATAGACGACGAATGCTTCGCCCAGTGAGAGATGTGGCAGGTTGCTGCCATCATCCTGAATGCGGTCCGGCATGCCGTAAAACAAGCCGATCAAGAACAGATTGAGCACAAAGGCATGCACCATATAGATGGCATAAGAGTGCTGGCCCAGCCATTGCAGCACGGGCGCGCGCAACACGCGCTGGAACAGCCCTGGCCGGCCGCAGACAATGCCCAGAATCAGCAAACCGGCCAGCGGGAAGATCGCCACATCGTTGCGTACGCTGTGATTAAACTGCAAAAACGCCAGCAACAAGGCCAGGGCCAGCCATGGCGTTGCGGCCGGCAACACCAGCGTGCGCGCTTGCACCAGCGCAGCAATCAGGCAGCCAAGGAAGAATCCGGCCACGCACCACACCAGGTTGATGTAATCCGCGCCGACCCTGGCCCACATCATGTACATGGCACCCAGTGCCAACACGGCACAGACCCAAAGCTTGATACGCGGCAACAGACACACCACGCCCGCAAACAACAGGTAAGTATAAAACTCCACGCTGATTGACCACGCTGGGCCGTTGAAGGTGAACCCGGCGTTATGCGGACCGATGGCCTGGATCAGCAATAGTTGCTGAAAAAAGGCATGCCAGGTGTTGGAGACAAACGGATCGCCCAGGTAATAGTCTGAGTGCAGCAATGGAATCTTGAGAAACTCCATCAGCAGGAAGGCCGCCAGCATCACCAGATGCACCGGGTATAACCGCCCCAGCCGCAACAACTGAAAGCGCAGAACGGCCCCTCCGGTTTGCAGTTTTTGACCATACGCGGTGTAAATCACAAAACCGGACAGGACAAAAAACAACTGCACCATCAGCGCGCCATTGCGGATGATCGCGATGTCATGCAATGCGCTATTCCAGCCGGGGACATGAAACAGCACCACCAACAATGCCGCCAGCCCGCGCAGGCTCTCCAGTTCAGCGTAGCGGGGCGCTCCGGCAGGAGCAGAAGGCAAAGAAGACATGACGGTGACGGCAGCACGGGAAAGGGGCCTGGATCGTAACCGAAGGCTCTACAAGCCCGCAACATTGCCTGTAATTTGAGCAAGCGCGGTGTCTGCTATAGCCGACATGCACCTCAGTATCAAAACATTTCACGCGCATAACGTGCCTTTTGTTCAACGCACGGCACTCAGATGCAAGACCCTCCGGTTCATTGCGCCGAATACTTGCCTCCGATGCGGATTGAGTGATGGCCGTGAACGTCACCCGGATCTGGCGGGTGGTAAGTCTGGTTTCGCTCAAATAGCCGCCAGACACGCCGTGTTACCCAGGGCGTGCAGCGCAATCACGTCATCGGGTCAGGATCTATAGACGTGGAAAGTCCTGGGTATCGCAAGCCGCGCTGCAGGACGGGTGTGGGAATGTTCGCTTTTTTGGCACGAGGCGAACAACCGCCTGACGCGGCCATATCGGGACGACTCGCGCCATGGTCAGACCCGACCTGGCCAATTTCTAATCAGGAGAAGCTTCATGCAACGTTTCGAAGGCAAAACAGTGCTGGTCACCGGCGGCAGCAGTGGCATTGGTCTGGCTACCGCCGTGGCGTATGTCAATGAAGGGGCTCAGGTGGTGATGACCGGGCGGGATGAGGCGACGCTGGCCAATGCCGCCGCGACGATTGGCAAAAATGTCGTCACGATCAAGGCTGACTCGCAAAGCCTGGCGGATGCAAAAGCCCTGGCGCAAGCCATCAGTGCGCGCCAGCTGCGCCTGGATGCGGTGTTCATCAACGCCGGCGTTGCCAGGTTTGCCGGTTTGTCTGACGTCACTGAAGATTTCTTTGATGCAACCTTCGGGATCAACGTAAAAGGCCCGTTCTTCCAGATTCAGGCGCTTGCACCGCTGCTGAACCGGGGCGCCTCGATTGTGCTGAATGGTTCGATCAATGCGCATATCGGTATGCCAAACACGGCGATTTATGCCGCCAGCAAAGCCGCGCTGGTGTCCCTGGCAAAAACACTGAGTGCAGAATTGTTGCCACAGGGTGTGCGCGTCAACGTGGTAAGCCCTGGCCCCATCGCCACACCGCTGTATGGCAAGCTGGGTATGGATTCAGACACGCTCAGTACGGTGGCGGAGCAGATTCGCAGCCAGATTCCGCTGGGGCGGTTTGGTACCTCAGAAGAACTGGCCTCGACGGTATTGCACCTGAGCGCGCCAGAATCTGCGTTTATTGTCGGCACAGAAATCATTGTGGACGGCGGTATGAGCCAGCTGTAATCCCATGCCTGATGCTGATCATGAAAAAGCCGGAACCTGATGCGTGTTCCGGCTTTTTATTGGGCTGATTACTGCTGCGGCGCAGATTGCGTTGTACTGGCGGCTGCTGGTGTGGCTGCCGCCGGGGCACTGGCGGCCTCTGCAAGATGTGTTCCGCACGCAGTATCGAAATCCGGCTGGCGCCACTTTACCTTCTCGATATTCCAGGCCAGCGGGATGAAATAGTGTTTTGTCAGCACCATCGGGTCTTTGGACGGATCAAAATACAAACTGACGTCCTCACCCAGTTGCTTCTCTTCGCACAGCACAATGACCCGGTTGGCGACCACTTGCGGCTGTTGGGTTGTTTTGTCTGTAAAGCTTTGGACCTGCCACATTTCAACGGCACTTTTGCCCTTGATGGTATAGCTGAACGGCTTGGTCAACTGGGGTTTGCCGGAAATCGTGATACCACTTTCCGCAAACCGTGCCTGAAAATCCTTGTTCGCCGCATCGGTACGCTGCCAGTCGAACATCACCAGGTTGTCACCCTTGTCGATCTGTTTGCCCCACCATTCTATTTTGGCGGCATCCCCATGCGTGCCGCCGCGCTCGGCATCAGAGGTGATTTTGTAGGCGTTCACCGCACCGACAAAATCGAAGGCACTTGCAAATGTAGAGCAAACGGCAAAGGTGGCGAGGAGGGCGGTTTTTATGAGCATGTGCGAATGTCTGGGACGATGCGTTTGCGGGAACCCGGAAAATACACGGCACAAGAATGGACTTCAATATGACGTGGGGCGGCGGCGTTGAGTGTGCGTGGTGTCGATCAACCTTTTCTGCAATCAAACGGCGCAAACACCCCCTGCACCCAGTCAGCAAACGCCAGCAACTTGGCGCTGCGGTGCCGGTTGAGCGGATACAGTAAGTGCAAGGGATGATGCGGGCGAGTCCAGTCTGGCAAGATTTGCTGCAACTGACCGCTATCAAGCCAGGGTTGCGCCGCAAAGCGGAACGTCTGGCCGATGCCCACGCCCGTTAGCAGTGTTCGCAGATGTGCGGTGCTTTCGTTCACGGCAACGGCGGGGTCGGTCTGGACCAGAATCCGCTCACCCTGTTTGTGAAACTCCAGCGCAAAGGCCCGGCCGGAGAGGGACGAAAAATATCCGGCAATGGCATGCCCAGGCATGCGCGCTGCGCCAGCCGGTTCTGGTGGCTGGGGCTGCAAGTCATCCGGGTGGGCGGGCTCGCCGCGAGCGTTGAGGTAAACCGGGCTGGCGACGGTGACCCAATCCAGATCAGCCAGATGGCGCGCCACCATGGAGGTATCCGCCAGTTCGCCGCCCCGGATCACGCAATCCACACCTTCTCCAATCAGATTGACCGGTCGATCGCTCACGCCCAGGTCGACTTGCAGTTCCGGATAACGGGCGCGCAGGTCCGGCAGGGCGGGGATCAGGATCTGGTGGGCCAGCACAGAGCCCACGTCCACCCGTATGCGCCCGCGTAACTGCGCGCGAGAGTTGGAAACGGCTTCATCCATTTCTTCCAGCTCGGCAATCAGCCGTGCAGCGCGTTCGTAATAGGCGGCGCCTTCAGGTGTGACGCTGACTTGCCGGGTGGTGCGGTGCAAGAGCTTCACGCGCAGGTGTTTTTCCAGGTCCTGAATGAGCTTGGTGGCGGTGGCCCGTGGCAGGTTCATGGCATCTGCAGCTTTGGCAAAGCCGCCCGCGTCCACAATCCGCACAAACACGCGCAGGGCAAGCAGGTTATCCATGGTGGTGCTCCTGGCGTTGTATTCGATTATTCATGGATAGAAATTATGAAATGAGTTTTGTCTAGTTTATCCATGAGTGCGAATTGAATAAAGTGGCTTCACCTCTTCACCACACCTGAAACAAGGAGCACATCATGGCTAATCGTCTTGCTAACAAAGTTGCAGTCATCACTGGCGGTACCACTGGTATTGGTCTGGGCGCTGCCAAAGCATTTGCCGCCGAGGGCGCGGTGGTTTACATCACCGGCCGCCGCAAAGCAGAACTGGATGCCGCCGTTGCCGCCATCGGCAGCAATGCCCACGGTGTACTGGCGGATTCCACCAAGCCCGATGATCTGGACAAGCTGTATGCCCTCGTCAAAGAACGTCACGGCCGGCTGGATGTGCTGTATGCCAATGCAGGCGGTGGCGATATGCTCCCGCTGGGCGAACTGACAGAAAAGCACGTGGACGACATCTTTGCCCGTAACGTCAAAGCCGTGATTTTCACGGTGCAAAAAGCGCTGCCCTTGCTGGATAAGGCGGCGACCGGTGCGTCGGTGATCCTGGCCGGATCGACGACCTCCGTATTGGGCACGGCGGCATTCAGCATCTACAGCGCCTCCAAAGCGGCGGTGCGTAATCTGGCGCGCAGCTGGATTCTGGATCTGAAGGGGCGGGCCATCCGCATCAACACGCTCTCTCCTGGCCCGATCCACACGCCAGGGCTGGTGGAGCTGGTCGGTAATGATGCCGCCCAACAGCAAGGGTTGCTTGATTACCTGGCTACCCAGGTGCCGCTGGGGCGCGTTGGGCAACCGGCGGAGATTGGCAGTGCGGCAGTTTTCCTGGCGTCGGATGAATCGTCTTACGTGAATGGCGTAGAGCTGTTTGTGGATGGCGGCATGGCGCAGGTGTGATCCATCTGGCCCGGTAACCGGCCACGCGCAAAACCCGCTGCCCTCACTGCATTGAAGTGGGCGCAGCGGGATCTGGCGTATCCGGGCTGATCCCGCCAAGAATCAGGTCGATCCCGGTCAGAAAATCTGCCCGGTCATCATGCGAGCGCAAATAACCGGCCATGCTGCGGGTAAATCCGAATTCATCCGGATCCAGCGCTAGCCAGGTATTGGACATGGACTCCAGAAAGTGCGCTCTCTCAAGCCCTTCCTGACTGGCAAACTGGGCATTGGCGGCATTCTGGCTACCCACGCCCACGATGTAATTGACGAGAGTACACGCCACCACCCACTGCGTTGCGTGCGGCACGCCCAGCAAGCGCAACTGCTGCCCGATCTGTTCCAGCAAGCGCACATGGGGTAACTGACCCGGTGACTGAGTGAGTGCGGAGCCTACCCACGGATGCGCGTCGATGGCTTCAAACACGGCGCGTGCAATTGCCCGCAGCGCGGCGTGTGGTGTTGCGGCCCCGGCGGCCTCTTGCAGCGTGCGCGCCAGTACCGCGTCACAGGCCGCCGTGAGCAGGTCATTTTTGTGAGCCACGTGCCAGTAGATGGCCCCTGCGCCCGTGGCCAGCGCATCGGCCAGCGCCCGAAACGTCAGGCCGCGTTCACCGCTGGTATCCAGCAGCTGGATGGCGGCGTCAATGATGCGTTCACGAGATAACGCATCTTCTCTTTTGTCCGGGTTGGGTGTTTTTTTGACCATCTCTTGTCTTGACATGACTGGAACAATGTTCCAATACTAGCATGGAACGACGTTCCACAAGACGCATATACCGCGTTTTCTGGTGCCCACACCCACGATGACGACAGCGCAACAACATGCAGACTTCAAATACCTCCATTGCCATTATTGGCGCCGGCCTGGGCGGCCTTGTGCTGGCCCGCGTTTTACATGTTCATGGCATCGCCGCGACAGTGTATGAGGCCGAGGCTTCGCCCGCCGCACGTACCCAGGGCGGCTTGCTGGATATCCATGATTTCAACGGTCAGCTGGCCCTCAAAGAGGCCGGTCTGTACGCGGAGTTTCTCAAGATCATTCACCCCGGTGGCCAGGCCAGTCGGGTGCTGGATAAAACAGGCAACTTGCTGTTTGCCGATGAGGACGATGGCACCGGTGGCCGCCCGGAAGTGCGCCGGGGTGATTTGCGCCAGATTCTGCTAGACGCTTTGCCCACCCAAACCGTGCAGTGGGGCCACAAGCTGGCAAATGCCGCTGCGCTGGGGCAGGGCCGTTACCAACTGGATTTCACCAACGGCGTCACCACCACGACGCACTTGCTGGTTGGTGCGGATGGGGCGTGGTCCAGAGTGCGTCCGCTGCTCTCCAGCGCGCAGCCGGTGTATGCCGGGTTGTCTTTGATTGAAACCTGGTTGTTTGATTGCGATCACCGGCACCAGGCCACGGCCCGGTTGGCGGGGGGCGGTTCCATGTTTGCGCTGGCCCCGGGCAAAGGCATCCTCACGCATCGCGAACCAGATGGCGTATTGCACGCCTATACCGTGCTGCAAAAGCCTCAGGCGTGGTTTGCCGGGCTTGATCTGGCACACAAGCCCGCTGCGCTTGCCCGGATCGCTGCAGAATTTGCCGAGTGGGCGCCCGCACTGACCGCGCTGATTACCGCCAGCGATACAGATCCCATCTTGCGGCCGGTGCATGAATTGCCAGATACCCACCGCTGGCCGCGGATTCCGGGCGTGACGCTGGTGGGTGACGCCGCGCACCTGATGGCGCCGTCCGGAGAAGGCGCTAACCTCGCCCTGCTGGATGGCGCAGAACTGGGCAAAGCCATTGTTGCGCACGGCGGTGATCTGGAAGCGGCGTTGATGCACTATGAACAAGCGCTGTTTGCGCGCAGCGCCGCAGCGGCAGCAGAAGCCAAAGAACTGCAGCAGATTTGCTATGGCAGCCAGGCGCCGCAAAGTCTGGTGCAGATGTTCAGTGCGCCGCAGGTTCAGGCGTAGGGCGTACCCGCCATCGCGGCTTTTACGCCTTGCGTGCCCTGGTCAATCAAGGCCAGAAACGCCACATTGGCCGCTGTCGTATCCCGCTGTGTCTGAAACACGCCGTGGGCGTGCAAGAAGGCCACGGTCCAGGTGGCGACCAACAGATTTGCCGCCAGTTGCGCGCCGGGTTCTGTTGGGCTCAGCCCGACACTTTCGGCCAGTGCCGCCGCGGCTGTTTGCGCCAGTTCATCCCGCATGGCCCGCGCCCGGGCTTTGAGCGTCTCGCTGCTGTTTACCGTTTCGATAAACCCTTTGCTCTCTGACGAAAACGTCACAAACGGGCTGCGCGCGGCAATCAGGCGGTGCGCCAGCTGGCGCAGGGTTTCGATGGGGGAAACGCCAGGTTCGCGCTGGCGCAATGCCGCGCGCAGGGCCTCGTGCGCTTCTTCATCCCGGTCAAAGAACATGTCTTCTTTACGCGGGAAATAATTGAACACCGTCATGCGCCCGACATCCGCAGCGGCGGCAATTTCATCCACCGTCACATTATCAAAGCCGCGCTCCAGGAAAAGGCGCGTGGCGGCGTTGGAAATGTTTTGCCGGGTGGCAAGGCGTTTGCGGGTGCGCAGGTCAGATGGCATTGACATGCCGGCGATGATAGCACATGCTATTATGTACTGAGTACACATTTATATTTGATCCATGAATAAATCCCTCCTTGTGATCTTTACGGCCATTGGTCTTGATGCCGTGGGGATCGGGCTGATCTTTCCCATCTTGCCGCGCCTCCTGGCTGAGGTGACCCACGCAGACAATGTGGCGTACTGGATCGGTCTGATGACGGCGTTATATGCCGTCATGCAATTTATCTTTGCACCGGTGCTGGGCGCCTTGAGCGATCGGCTGGGCCGGCGGCCGGTATTGCTGATCTCTTTGGGCGGCGCTGCAATCAATTACGTGTTGATGGCCTTTGCACCGCAGTTGTGGCTGCTGTTTCTGGGGCGCGCCATTGCCGGGCTGACCAGCGCCAACATGGCCGTAGCCATGGCGTATATCACCGATGTCTCCGCCCAGGATCAGCGTGCCCGGCGTTTCGGTCTGTTCAACGCCGTGTTTGGCGCGGGTTTTATCGTTGGCCCGGTGCTGGGCGGTGTGCTGGGAGACTACGGTTTGCGCTGGCCCTTTATCGCGGCGGCAGTGCTGAACGCGGCCAATTTCTTGCTGGCGCTGTGGTTCTTGCCTGAATCACGCACCCCCACGCGACAGAAAATCGACTTCGCCGCGCTCAATCCGTTGCGCCCTTTACGCTGGGCGTTGTCCATGAAGCCGTTGCTGCCGGTCATGCTGATCTTTTTCATCCTGAGTGCCACGGGCGAGGTCTACGGCACGTGCTGGGCGTTGTGGGGCACTGATGCATTCCAGTGGAACGGGCTGTGGATTGGCCTTTCGCTGGGCGCGTTCGGCGTGTGCCAGACGTTGGCGCAGGCTTTTTTGCCAGGGCCGGCCGTCAAGCTCCTGGGCGAACGGGGGGCCGTGCTGGCCGGTATTGCCAGCGTGTGCGCTGCACTGATTGTCATGGCGCTGGCCCGGCAAGGCTGGTGGGTATTTGCGATCATGCCGGTCTTTGCCCTGGGTGGCATTGGCTCTCCGGCGTTGCAAGCCATGGCCACCCGCCAGGTGGATGAAAGCCGCCAGGGGCAATTCCAGGGCGTGCTGGCTTCTGTGGTCAGCCTTGCTTCCATCGTGGCGCCGCTGGTGTTTTCCACGCTGTACTTTGTGGTGCGCGCGCAGTGGCCTGGGGCAATCTGGTTGTCGGTGGTGGTGCTTTATGTGATTGCCGTGCCCCTGGTGCTGGGCCTGCGGTTTGGCGGCGCGCAGCGCAGCAACGCTTAAAAGGCCAGCCTGCGGGTTAGCCAGAGCACGGGTTTTCCGGGTACGCTGCGGTTGCAAAGAGACCGGCTCAAGACCGGTTTTTCAAAATCTGGAAGAGACTCTGATGGCATCCCGGCCCGTATCCCCCTCTGATAGCAGCACGCCCGCCAACCCGGCGCAGTTCAACGCAGAACTGCTTTCCGCCCGCCTTGATCGTTTGCCCGCCACACGCACCATCTGGAAGCTGGTGGTGCTGCTCAGTCTGGGCTTCTTTTTTGAGCTCTACGATCTGCTGTACACGGGTTATATCGCCCCCGGTCTGGTCAAGGGCGGCATCCTGACCGCAACCACGCAGGGCTTGTTTGGCACGACCGGTGTCGCCAGTTTTATTGCCGCCTTGTTTGCCGGTTTGTTTATCGGCACCAGCGCCTGTGGTTTTCTGGCAGATCGTTATGGGCGGCGTGCCATCTTTACCTGGTCTTTGCTGTGGTATTCCGTGGCGAACATCGCCATGGCGTTTCAGGACACTGCGCTCGGGCTCAACCTCTGGCGCTTTCTGGCCGGCATTGGCATTGGCGTCGAGATGGTGACCATTGGCGCGTACATCTCGGAATTGGTCCCGCGAGACATCCGTGGCCGTGCATTTGCCTGCGAACAAGCCGTGGGCTTTACTGCCGTGCCGTTTGCGGCGTTCCTGGCCTGGTTGCTGGTACCGCATCAGTTTCTGGGGCTGGATGGCTGGCGCTGGGTGGTGCTGATTGGCGCGCAGGCCGCCATTGGGGTGTGGTGGATACGCCGCGCCTTGCCAGAAAGCCCGCGCTGGCTGGCCCGGCAAGGGCGGATTGCTGAAGCGGAACGCATCGTCAGCGACCTGGAAGCCAAAGTCACGGCAGAACTCGGCCGGCCGTTGCCAGAACCGGCTACGCCTGATCTGGCCGCGCAGCCAGAAGCTGAGGGGCGTTTTCGTGATATGTGGGTAGCTCCTTATCGCAAGCGCACCATCATGCTGGTGATCTTCAATATTTTTCAGACGGTGGGTTTTTTCGGCTTCGCCAACTGGGTACCGACGCTCTTGATCAAGCAGGGCATCACCATCACCACCAGTTTGATGTACTCCAGCCTGATTGCAATTGCCGCACCCGTTGGCCCGTTGATCGGGCTATATATTGCCGACAAGATTGAACGCAAAACGGCGATCGTCGCCATGGCCGCAGTGATCATGCTGTGTGGTCTGGGCTTTGCCCACAGCACAGACGCCATGATGCTGGTGACACTGGGCATCCTGATCACCCTGGCCAGCAATATCATGTCTTACAGCTACCACGCCTACCAGGCAGAACTGTTCCCGACGGCGATCCGGGCGCGGGCGGTGGGCTTTGTGTATTCCTGGAGCCGTTTTTCCGCCATCTTTTCTTCATTCATCATCGCCAGCGTGCTCAAGGGCTTTGGCACGCCGGGTGTGTTTGTCTTTATTGCCGCCGCCATGCTGGTGGTGATGTTGGTGATTGGTCTTCTGGGCCCGAAGACCAACGGGTTGGCGCTGGAAAAGATCTCGCACTGAGTACGGATCAGGCCGGCGCGGATGCTTGCGCCGCCCACGCCCGCACCGCCTGCACAAACAAACGTAGCGCGGTGGGCGGGTGGCGGTTGGCCGGGTAATACAGGCAAAGGCCAGGGGACGATGGACTCCACTCGCCCAGCAAGCGCACCAACCGGCCGGTTGCCAGGTGTTCGGCAATGTGCGCTTCGTTGATCCAGGCAATGCCAATGCCCTGCAGGGCGGCTTCTATCGCCAGGCGCATGCTGCCGACGGTGATCGGCCCGTTGACATCCAGATTGATGGGCCGGCCATGCCAGCGTAAATCCCAGCGGTAAAGCGCACCGCTTTCAAAGCGAAAGCGGATGCAGCGGTGTTCCAGCAGATCTAGCGGCACCTGCGGTGGCGTATGGCGTGCCAGATAGTCGGGCGAGGCCACGGCGGCAAAGCGGATATCCGGGCCAAATCTCACCGCAATCATGTCTTTGGGTACCGCTTCGGCAATGCGTATGCCTGCGTCGTACCCAGCCGCAACAATATCAACCAGTCGCGCGTCCACCACAAACTCAATGTGGATATCCGGATAGCGCGCCAGGAAGTCTGGCAACACATGCTGCAGCAACGGCATGGCGGCAGATTCAGAGCTATTGATCCGTAACGCGCCTGAGGGCTGTTCCCGCGCGTTGGTGACTTCCTGCAGTGCTTCGTCAATATCCGTCAGGGCCGGCCGGATGCGATTCAGCAGTTTTTCTCCGGCCTCAGTCAGCGCGACGGAACGGGTAGTGCGGTTGAGCAGGCGCGCCCCCAGCCGTTCTTCCAGCACACGCATGGCGTGACTCAGGGCCGACGGTGAGACATCCAGGACACGTGCCGCAGCCCTGAAGCTGCGTTGCTCCGCAATGGCCATAAAGGCGGCCAGTTCAGAGACGCCGGTTTTTAACATTGATGAAAATCCTTCATCAGCAGATGCCATTCAAGCGGGATTGTTCAGTGTAGCAGCGCGGCCTACACTTTTCGCTATCGACATCTGCAGGAACAAACCCATGACGCAGCAAAAAACATGGCTCATTACCGGCATCAGCAGCGGTTTTGGCCGCCATCTGGCAGAGCAATTGCTGGCGCGGGGTGACCGCGTCATTGGCACCGTGCGTGATCCGGCCAAAGTGGCAGATCTGACCCGTCAGTACCCGCAGACCTTTTGTGCTGAATGGCTGGATGTCACCAGCACTGATGCCATTGGCAATCTGGTCGAACACGCCTTTGACCAGTTCAAGCGGATTGACGTGGTGGTTAGCAACGCTGGTTACGGCCTGTTTGGCGCGGCAGAAGAACTCAGTAACGTGCAGATTGACCAGATGATTGCCACCAATCTGGTCGGCTCTATCCAGTTGATTCGCGCGGTGATTCCGCACCTGCGTGCGCAGGGCGGGGGGCGCATCATCCAGCTGTCGTCTTATGGCGGGCAGGTCGCGTTTGCCGGCAATTCTTTGTACCACGCCACCAAGTGGGGGATTGAAGGCTTTGTGGAGTCCGTCGGGCAAGAAGTGGCCGGTTTTAACATTGGTATGACCCTGGTAGAACCAGGTGGTGCCCGGACCGAGTTCCGCTACGGTAGCGCGCAAGTGGCCAAACTGATGTCGATTTATGACGACACGCCGGCGCACGCCTTCTTGCGCATGCTGGACCCGGCCAATGGCCTGGCCGCAGGCGATCCGGCCCGCATGGCCACCCGGATCATTGAAAGCGCGGACATCCACCCGGCACCGCTGCGCATGGTGCTGGGCTCACAAGCGCTGCAAAGCACCATCGACACCTTGCGTCAGCGCCTTGCCCATTTTGAAACACAGACCGCGCTGGCGGCATCGACCGATTTTCCGGCCGGCGAATAAACACACCAGGAGTACACCATGCAAACACGACCATTAGGCCACAGCCAACTGGCAGTCTCTGCGCTGGGTTTGGGCTGCATGAGCATGAGCGCCGCCTACGGGCCGCCAGCCAACCAGGCAGACATGATCCGCTTGATCCGCAGTGCACATGATCTGGGGGTCACGCACTTTGATACGGCAGAAGCCTATGGCCCGTTTGCCAATGAAGTCCTGGTCGGGGAGGCTCTGCAGCCCATTCGCAACCAGGTGGTGATCGCCACCAAATTCGGGTTTGATATTGATCTGAAGACGGGCGAGCGCAAATCAGGCGGTACCAACAGCCGTCCGGAACACATCAGGGCCGTGGCGGAGGCCGCGCTCAAGCGTCTGCGCACGGATCACATCGACCTGTTTTACCAGCATCGGGTTGATCCGGCGGTCCCCATTGAAGAGGTCGCGGGCGCAGTCAGGGATTTGATCGATGCGGGCAAGGTGCGCCATTTTGGTCTGTCAGAAGCCAGCGTACAGACCATCCGCCGCGCCCATGCTGTGCAGCCAGTCACCGCCGTACAGAGCGAATATTCGTTGTTCTGGCGCGGGCCAGAGGCAGAATTGCTGCCCACCCTGGACGAACTGGGGATCGGCTTTGTGCCGTTCAGCCCCTTGGGTGCAGGTTTTTTGACCGGCAAGATCGACGAACACACCCGGTTTGATCCCAGCGATTTTCGCAATCATGTGCCGCGATTCTCGCCCGAGGCACGTAAAGCCAATATGGCGCTGGTGGAGGTCGTAAAACGGCTTGCCGCCAGCAAAAACGCCACGCCTGCACAAGTCGCGCTGGCATGGTTATTGGCGCAAAAACCATGGATCGCGCCGATCCCTGGCACCACCAAATTGCACCGGCTGGAAGAAAACCTGGGTGCGCTGACGCTGGTGCTGACGGCAGATGATCTCGCCACCATCAATGCTGAAGTCGCCAAAGTAGATATTCAGGGCGCGCGGTTGCCGGAGGCGAATCTGAAAATGACCAATCTGTGATTCGCCTCTACGGCTAGCCGACCCGGAGCGCTACTTATTTTTGCTGTTCCGGCTTGGTGTCTTGCGGCTCAGACGCGGTCATTTTGCTGGTGGCCGGCACCGTGGTGCTCTTGTGATGTTTGCTGGACTTGTGCGTTGAAGAATGTGCAGCGCCGCTGGCCGGTTGAGCACCCGAAGCGCCCTCAGCCAAACTGAAACCAGAGAAAGCAACGCCCGCAAGGGCAAGAGCAGCGATAGCAAGTTTCATGATGTGTCTCCTGTTTAGATTCATCTCGACCGATTTCTATCGATCACAGGAAACAGTCTGCGCTGACCACAAAGTCAACACTATCAGTCACTTGCAGACGCTGCTGTAGGTCATTCTGTAACGGGGTGACAGCCAAAGACCGGGCCGGATCACGCCGCTTCGGGTTTCGGGGGGGCCGTACTGGCCCGCGGTTTGAGGATGGGTTCTGAGGTCACGCGCATCTCGTCGGCTGCGCCTGCCAGGGCGGGGTGCTTGATCAGTTTGCGCAAAAGATCGACCGCCATTTCTGCCGCCTCTTGCGTGGGCACCGCCACCGTGGAGAGCGCCGGCCGGGTTTCCTGCGCCATCTGGATATCCGTAATGCCAATCACGGATAGGTCATCGGGCACGCTCAGTTTCAGATCGGTTGCGGCGTGCATCACGCCAATGGCGGGCAAGTCGTTGGTGGCAAAAATGGCAGTCAGGCCGGGTTGATCCAGCAGCAGGGCGCGTGCTGCATCATAGCCCCCCTGGACGGTATCCAGGCCGTTGCGACAGTGGCTTTCTGGCAGATCCAGGCCCGCCGCCCGCACCGTATCGATAAAACCCTGCATCCGCGTAGTGTGTACGCCGCCTTTGCCGTTGCCGATGATGACGCCAATCTGGCGGTGGCCTAGTCGCAGCAGGTGCTCCGCCGCCAGTTGCCCGGCCAGCCGAAAATTCACCGCCACACAGGGCAGGCCGGGCGGTTCTTCCGGTTTTTCCCACATGCACAGCACCACGGGGGCGCGGCTTTGGCGCAGGGTGCCAAAATCCAGATTGCAGTTCATTACCAGCACGCCTTCCGAAAGCGAGCCAGATAACTGGTTCAGATAGGCGTAGGCGGTGGCGGGATCATCATTGGTATTACACAACAACATAAAGCTGCCGTGATCGCGCGCGGCTTGTTCTACGGCGAGCGCAAATTCCGGATAAAACGGGTTGGCAATGCTGGAGACCATCAGCGCCAGCGTCGGGCCACGGCCTTCGGCCAGGGCGCGCGCGTTCAGGTTGGGGCGATAACCCAGCGCACTGATCGCGGCCATGACGCGCTCACGGGTTTCCTGGCTCACTCGTCCGCGGTTGCGCAACACGTTGGAGACGGTGGCGGGGGTGACACCAGCGTGACTGGCAACCTCTGAAAGTGTAGTCATGATGTTTTTGTTACCTGTTCTGGCGATCGCCGCCATCAAGGGTGCGGTTGACGTCTATCCCGCAGTGCTGTTGATTTCAATGCATTTTACGCTGCAGGGCAGCATGAAAAGTGTGCGGCAATAGCATGCCACTGTATTGCAAACGACAAAAATCTGCTGATATAGTCCGTAGCAACTGATCGCAAACTACATCCGGGCAGGCGCTGCCAGTTCAGTTTGATGTGGCTGGCGGCTTTTTTTTGAAATGCATGATTAAGCGCTTAATCATATAGCGCAATCACACCACGGAGCCCGGTTGATGGCAAGCATTTCGTTGAGAGGGGCGCAGAAAAGCTATGGCGATCACCAGCAGGTGATCCGCAACGTGGATCTGGAGATTGGTGACAACGAGTTCTGCGTGTTTCTGGGGCCATCGGGCTGTGGCAAGTCCACGCTGCTGCGCATGATTGCCGGCCTGGAAGACCTCACCGATGGCGAACTGCGCATTGGTGGCCGCTTGATGAATGAGGTTTCTTCAGCCGAGCGCGGTGTGGCCATGGTGTTCCAGAGCTACGCCCTGTTCCCGCATATGACCGTGTTCGAGAACATGGCGTTCGGGCTGAAACTGGCCAAGACGCCGGTGGACATCATCAACCAGAAGGTCGGTGAAGCTGCCCGCATTTTGCAACTGGAAAACCTGCTGACGCGCTACCCCAAGGCGTTGTCTGGCGGCCAACGCCAACGCGTGGCGATTGGCCGCGCCATTGTGCGAGAACCAGGCGTTTTTCTGTTTGATGAGCCGCTCTCTAACCTGGATGCCACCTTGCGCGGGCAAACCCGGATTGAGATCGCCCGCCTGCACAAGCAGTTTGCTGCGGCCAGCGTGGTGTACGTGACGCACGACCAGATCGAAGCCATGACCCTGGCCGACAAGATCGTGCTGCTGCACACCGGCAAAGACATGGAGCGCCACGGCAGCATTGCCCAGGTGGGCGCGCCGCTGACGCTATATCACCGGCCGGTCAGTCGTTTTGTGGCGGGGTTTATTGGCTCGCCGCGCATGAATTTTCTGGAGGCCAAAGTCTGTGCGCTGTCCCCCGATGGTGTCGGGATCACGCTGGATGGCTCTGGCGAAACGCTGACCGTGGCGGTTTCCGGTGCAGCACTCGCCCTTGGGCAGGCGGTCACGCTGGGCGTGCGCCCGGAACATCTGGAAACCGTGGCGAATGCCGCAAGCCAACCGCAAACGCTGCGCCGCACGGTCACGCTGATTGAAGCCCTGGGTGAACTCAGTTACCTGCACCTGAACGCCGCTGGCGAGGCTCCGCTCATTGCCAAGGCCCCGGGCGATGCGCAGGCCCAGGTGGGCGATACGCTGACCTTTCGCGCACCAGCCACGCTGTGCCACCTCTTTACCGAAGACGGTTTTGCCGTGCCTCACCTGGAGACCTTGCCGTGAACCACAACGACGCTGCCATGCGCCTTGGCGTGTGCTATTACCCGGAACACTGGCCAGAAAACATGTGGGCAGATGACGCCCGCCGCATGCGCGAACTGGGTATCGATCAGGTGCGGATTGGCGAGTTTGCCTGGAGCCGCATTGAACCCGAACCGGGCCGCTTTGACTGGGGTTGGCTGGATCGGGCCATTGAGGTGCTGGGCGCAGCGGGGCTGAAGGTGGTGATGTGTACCCCGACGGCCACGCCGCCTAAATGGTTGATTGATCAGTATCCGGACATTCTGGCCATCAACGCCGAAGGCCGCCCGCGTCGCTTTGGCTCACGCCGGCATTACGATTTTTCGTCCCCCGCCTGGTTTGAAGCGTCACAACGCATCTGTACCGAGATCGCCCAACGCTATGGTCAGCACCCGGCTGTGAAATTCTGGCAGGTGGATAACGAATACGGCTGTCATCACACGGTGGTGAGTTATTCGCCGGCGGCGACCAAGCGCTTCCGCCAGTGGTTGCAGGCGCGCTATGGCGATATCAAAACGCTGAACGAGGCGTGGGGCACGGTGTTCTGGAGCATGGAATACCGCGGCTTTGAAGAGATCGACCCGCCGGTTGATGCCGTCACCGAGGGCCATCCGGCGCATCGCATGGATTACCGTCGTTTTGCTTCTGACGAAGTGGCGCGCTACAACCGCATGCAGGTGGATATCTTGCGGGCGCATTCCCCCGGCCGGCCGGTGGTGCATAACTTTATGCAGATGTTCAACGAGTTTGACCACTACAAGGTGGCGGCTGACCTGGATGCTGCCAGTTGGGATAGCTACCCGCTCGGTGCGCTGGAAGAAATGTGGTTTGCACCCGAGGTCAAAGCCCGCTGGTTGCGCACGGGGCATCCGGATTTTGCCAGCTACAACCATGATCTTTACCGGGGCATGTCCCGCCTGCCGTTCTGGGTGATGGAACAACAACCTGGCCCGGTGAACTGGGCGCCGTGGAACCCCGCGCCGCTGCCGGGCATGGTGCGCTTGTGGACTTGGGAAGCACTGGCGCA
>JASLES010000084.1 GCA_030151005.1 Silvimonas sp. | reverse complement strand
GTCAGATCAAGCACCTGATCGCCAATGGCCACGCCAATGCGCCAGGCTTCGCCACTTCCGGCACGGCGAAACACAGCAAACGGCAGATTCTGCAGCGGAAAATCCGCATCGGGCAGATTGGCGGAAGGCACCCAGCTTTGTAGCGTGGGGTCGTGGGTTTCATTCAGCATGGGTCTACCTTGATCTGGCCGGTAAAGCGGCTTTCCAGCCCTTGCCAGCAATCCGCATAGTCTTGCTGGCGCAACGGGCTGGCCAGCGCGTCGTGACTGACCAACATGGGCAAGCGGGTTTCAAACATGAAGGCCATGGTGTCGGTGAGATAATCGGCCGCGTGCGTATCTGCCCGCAATGCGCGGGCCACAGTGGCTGCATCCGGCCCGTGACCGGTCATGCATGGGTGCAAGCTAGCACCGCCCGGCGTAAAACCAGCGGCTTTGGCGTCATAAGCGCCGTGAATCAAGCCCATGAATTCACTGGCAATATTGCGGTGAAACCACGGCGGCCGGAACGTTTCTTGCGCCACCAACACGCGCGGCGGGAACACCACGAAATCCAGGTTATCCACGCCCGGCAGCTCGGATGGCGATTGCAGTACCAAAAAAATCGAAGGGTCCGGGTGATCAAAACTGACTGATCCCAAGGTGTTGAACCGACGCAGATCATATTTGTACGGCGCGTGATTGCCGTGCCAGGCCACCACATCAAACGGCGAATGGGCAAGGGTGCCTTGCCACAATTGCCCCAGATAACGCGTGATCAATTGCGTGGGCGTACTCAGGTCTTCAAACCAGGCCAGCGGATAGTGAAAATCACGTGCAGCTGCCAGACCGTTGGCGCCAATCACGCCCAGATCGGGCAGCCGAAAGGGCGCACCAAAATTCTCGCAAACATAACCGCGCGCCGTTCCGTCTGCCAGTGCAACCGCAAAGCGGATACCCCGGGGGATGACGACGATTTCTTGCGGTTCCACGTCCAGCAGGCCCAATTCTGTAGTCACCCGCAACGCGCCTTGCTGCGGCACGATCAGCATTTCGGCATCGGCATTGCAGAATGCGCGTTGCTGCATGTCACGATTGGCGGTGTACATATGGATGCCAAAACCATACTGCTGCGCGGCGCTACCATTGCCGGCCAGTGTGAACAAGCCATCCACAAAATCGGTAGGCGTATCAGGCAGGGCGGGCGGATTCCAGCGCAATGGCACCGGTGGCGTTGTAGTATTCAGCGGCACCCCAAACTTTGGCTGATCATACGGCTGTGCACACACTTGGCCCGCCACGGGCCGGATGCGGTACAGCCAGGAGCGCCGGTTCTGATGCCGTGGCGCGGTAAACGCCGTGCCAGACACCTGTTCCGCATACAAACCGTACGACACATGCTGCGGCGAATTGTGCGCGGGTAGTGCGCCGGGCAGGGCCTCGGTTTGTAGTTCGCTGCCAAAGCCGGTTTGATATTGCAGCGTCATTTCCGCGCCTCGTCAGATCACGCCGCGGCGGCGCTGGTCTTCTTCAATGGAATCAAACAGCGCCTTGAAGTTGCCCTCGCCAAAGCCCTCATTGCCTTTGCGCTGAATGATTTCGAAGAACAACGGGCCGATCACCGTGTCGGTAAAAATCTGCAATAGCAGGTCTTCCTTGCCGGTTTTATCCATAGGTTCACCATCAACCAGGATGCGGTTGCGGCGCAGGCGATCCATGTCTTGGTGGTGGTCGGGCAGGCGACTGGGCAGTTGTTCGTAATAGGTGTCTGGCGTATCCAGGAAACGGATGCCATCACTACGCAATTGCTCTACCGAGCCAAAAATATCGGCACTCGCCAGCGCAATGTGCTGAATGCCTTCGCCATGATGCAAACGCAGGTATTCGGCAATCTGGCTTTTATCGTCCGCAGATTCATTGATGGGAATGCGAATCCGGCCGCAGGGGCTGGTCATGGCGCGCGAATGCAGGCCGGTTGATTTGCCTTTGATATCGAAATAACGGATCTCGCGGAAATTGAAGTAATCCGAATAAAAACTGGCCCACAAGTCCATGTGGCCGCGTTCGACGTTGTGCGTCAGGTGATCGACATAGGTCAGCCCGGCCCCGGCCGGGTGCTGGTCCACACCCGGGATGGGCCGAAAATCCACGTCGTAAATGGTTTGCTGACCGTACCGATCCACCAGATACACCAGCGCGCCGCCGATCCCCTCAATGGCAGGAATCTGCAATTCCATAGGCCCGGCGCCAGACTCCACCAGCTTTGCGCCTTTTTTTCGCAATTCTTCCACCGCATACGCGGCGTCTTTCACGCGCAAAGCAAAGGCGTTGGCGCTCGGGCCGTGCGTGGCGGTAAAGCGGGAAGCCTGACTGGCAGGTTCCGCATTCAGAATGAAGTTGATATCGCCTTGACGATACAAGGTGACATTCTTGCGGCGATGACGTGCGATGGCGGTAAAGCCCAGTTTCTCGAACAGTGCAGCCAGTTCGGCCGGGTTGTTTGATGCATATTCAACAAACTCGAAGCCATCGGTGTTGAGCGGGTTGTCCCACATGTGTTTTCGCCTCCAGGGTTTGGTGCCGGCGTAGCAGGGCTGCGGCTTGTGGCCGTACCCCTTTGGTGTACCGGTCGCAGATGGTTCTCATTTGAGCGCGGCGCAGTCTATTATTCAAACGAATAATTTCAATTCATTATCAAGAATATTTTATGAATATCACTTTGCGACAGTTACGGGCGTTCCTGGCAGTGGCCACTCATGGCGGTTTTACAGAGGCGTCGCGTGAATTGAACCTGACCCAGTCTGCACTGAGCTTGCTGGTCAAAGACCTGGAGACCGAAATCGGCTTCAAGCTTTTTGATCGCACCACGCGGCGAGTGGTGCTCTCGCAACCCGGCGCAGAGTTCTTGCCGGCCGCGCGGCAGATTTTTGACGACCTGCAAAGCGCGGTGCGCAGCGCTTCTGACCTGGCCACGCTAGAGAAAGGTCAGGTGCGTGCTTGCGCGCCGCAAATCCTGGCCTGTACGTTGCTCGCGCCGGTTATTGCGCAATACAAGGCGACGCATCCCAAAGTAGAACTCAAACTGGTCGATACCTTGCTGGAAGACATGCTGGAAACGGTAGCCACTGGAGAGGCTGACTTTGCCATTGGCCCAGACCGCAAAAACGATACGCATCTGCTGCGCACGCCGTTATTCCAGAGCCCGTTTGCGGCATGGTGCAGGGCAGATCACCCGCTGGCCCAGGCTGGGCGGCTGCGTTGGGCTGAA
>JASLES010000065.1 GCA_030151005.1 Silvimonas sp. | reverse complement strand
GCCAAGAGCAGGTCATCCTTATGTGGACCCACGAAGAATCCATCATCACTACCGCTAGCCCTGCACGAGTCTGGCAGTTGTTCGCTGACGTTCCCGGCTGGAAGAACTGGAACGCCGGGATTGATTACATTGAAATCCACGGCCCGTTTGCCGCAGGTACCACCTTTGCCATGCAGCCACCCGGTCAGGAAGGGTTTATCAGCACGCTGACCCACGTCACGGCACTGTCTGGTTTCACTGATGAAACGGTGATTGATGGCACCAAAGTGATCGTCAATCACCGCATCACCCCGCTGGCGGACAACCTCACCCGCATTACCTACAGCACTACTATCACCGGCCCGCAGGCTGATGACTTTGGCCCCATGGTCACTGGCGACTTCGGCGACGTGCTGGCTGCACTCAAGGCGGCGGCGGAGCAGGGCTGAGTGTCATGCATACCACGCTGGTCATCCTTGCCGGCTTGCTGCTGCTGGGCGCGGCCCTCCTGGCAGGGCACTGGCTGGGCGAATCGGTGCCGCTGGTGTGCCAGGTCTTTATCGGCATCTGGCTGGTCGCCGCACTGATCAATATGTGGTTTGGCGTGCACCGCGCGGGCTACTCCGCACTGGAAGAACTCCCCATGCTGGTGGTGGTGTTTGGCGTCCCCGCCATTCTGGCTGTCTGGGTCTGGTTCAAGACTTGAGGCTGCCGTCGCCGTTGGGGTTGGGGTTGCTTTTGTCGTTCCCCCCTTTCAAGGACTTTTCCGATTGAGGGAGGGAGACCCAAGGCTCCCGACTGATTGAGGGAACCGCGGAGCGGAAAAGTCCCGGGGGTCGCCTTTCTTTGCCTACTTTCTTTGGGGCCGCCGAGGTGGCGAAGCAAAGAAAGTAGGGTGCTCCGGCTACCGCCGGTATCAAATGCCTTTCAAACTTTGCGCCACAGGCGCTAAGAAAAAAGCCCGGCATACCAGCCAGGCTTTTCGTAACACGGGTCATCAGGGCAGCAAGCCCCCAATAAATCACAACCCCATTGCCACCTTCATCCCATCAGCAATCGCCCGTCGTGCATCAATCTCACGCGCTTCCTGTGCGCCACCAATCAGATGCGCTTTCACGCCGCGTTCTGTCAGCGCGTCAAACAACTCGCGTACGGGCTCTTGGCCCGCACAGATCACCACATGATCGACCGGCAGGCATTGTTCCTCGTTTTTCACCCGGATATGCAAACCGGCGTCGTCAATGCGTACGTATTCCACGCTGCCAATCAGGTTGACCTTGCGGTGTTGCAGGGTCAGGCGGTGAATCCAGCCGGTGGTTTTGCCAGGACCCGCGCCGGGTTTGCCCTGACGGCGTTGCAGTAACCAGATTTCACGGGTCGGGTCGTGGGTTTCGGGGGTGGTCAGGCCGCCAGGGGTGCTGATGGTCTGATCAATGCCCCACTCGGCAAGATAGCGGGCGATCTCGGTTTCATGATTCGTTTCGTTTTGTTCAGACAGGAACACGGCGGTGTCTACACCAATGCCACCCGCACCAATAATGGCAACGCGCTGACCCACGGTAACCTTGCCCCGCAGCACATCCGGGTAGCGTACGGCCTTGGGGTGGTCAATGCCCGGGATGGCCGGTTCGCGTGGTTGTACGCCAGTGGCGATCACCACGTCATCAAAGTGGGCCAGGTCGTCCACGCTGGCTCTGGTGTTCAGTTTTACTTTGACGCCGGTGCGTTCGATCTGTTTGCCGTAATAACGCAGTGTCTCGTTGAATTCTTCTTTGCCCGGAATCCGGCTGGCAATGCGGAACTGCCCACCAATGGCGTCGCCGGCTTCAAACAGGGTCACGTCATGACCACGCCCGGCGGCCGTGGTGGCACAGGACAAGCCGGCAGGGCCTGCGCCAATGACGGCGACACGGCGGCGGGTAGAGACCGGTTTGATGATCCATTCTGTTTCGCGGCAGGCGCGCGGGTTAACGAGACAACTGGCTTGCTGGCCCTGAAACACTTGATCCAGACACGCCTGATTGCAGGCAATACAGGTATTGATTTCATCGGCCTTGTTGGCGGCGGCTTTGTTGACGAAGTCTGCATCGGCCAGCAACGGGCGGGCCAGCGAAACCATATCGGCTACGCCACTGGCCAGAATGGATTCGCCAATTTCTGGCGTGTTGATGCGATTGACAGCAATCAACGGTACTTTCACATGCGGGCGGATTTGCGCGGTGACCCAACTGAAGGCCTGACGCGGTACCGCTGCGGCAATAGTCGGGATGCGGGCTTCGTGCCAGCCAATACCGGTGTTGATCATGGTGACGCCAGCGGCTTCCAGCGCTTGCGCCAGCTCAATGGCCTCGGCCAGCGTGCCGCCATCTTTGACGAGATCCAGCATGGAGAGGCGGAAGATGATGATGAAGCGCTCGCCCGTGGCTGCGCGTACGGCTTTGACGATCTCTAGCGGTAAACGCATGCGATTGGCGAAACTGCCGCCCCAGTCGTCATCACGCTGGTTGGCGTGCAGGCTCAAGAACTGGTTCAGCAAATACCCTTCGGAACCCATGATTTCCACGCCGTCGTAACCTGCTTCTTTAGCCAGCCTGGCGGTTTGGGCAAAGTCTGCGATGGTGCTGTGGATTTCCTGCTCGGTCAGCGCATGTGGTGTGTAGGCCGAAATGGGCGAGGCAATAGCGCTGGGCCCAACGCAATCGGGGTGATAACCGTAGCGGCCAGCGTGCAGGATTTGCAGACAGATATGGCCGCCCTGGGCATGCACGGCGTCGGTCACTTCGCGGTGGCGCAGCACGGCAGCGGCGTCGTTGAGCATGGCTGCTTCGGCATAAATCTGGCCTGCTGCATTGGGGGCGATGCCGCCCGTCACAATCAGGCCTACGCCGCCGGCAGCCCGTTCGGCATAAAACGCGGCCAGCGCCGACAAACTGTCGTGCTGTTCTTCCAGCCCGGTATGCATGGAGCCCATCAGCACGCGGTTGCGCAGCGTGACAAAACCCAGATCGAATGGTTGCAACAAATGTGGATAGGCGGCCATGCAGAATCCTCGCGTTTGCCGGCCTGGCGCGGTGTAGTGGTCGTGGCCGGTACTACATATATTAAAACGATTGTTTGAATTGGTCTGCTCATTGTTGAGCCAATGTGGGCGAGACGCCACTAAGGGATTTCCTGAGGCCGCGTGTTTAATGGGTTCTGGCGGGAAAAGGCGGGGTAAGTGTCATCGGTGTTACGGCGGCTTGCACAGAAATTTCGCCAGATTGCAAGTGATATCCCGAAAAAAATAGTCAATAAAAATATATTTGCTGGACGGTACAGTCTAGACGAGCCCAAGCTGACTGATTATGATGCTGTTCTTGTTACCGGGCTGATGGCGTGCCCGCTGTTTGCAATGTCGGTCAGGCGCAAGCCGCTTGCCGGTTTTGTTCCTCTGCGGCGTCTCGCTTTACCAAAGCGCTGTCGCAGGGCCGATCGTACTTTCGGGATTGTCATGATGCGTGTTGTGCCTCGTCGTTTTCTCGTCGTTCCCCTCGTCGCCATGATCGCCGGTTGTGCGGTCGGGCCAGATTTCAAATCGCCGGATGCCCCGGCAGCACAGCGTTACAACCAGGTGCCTGTGGCGGCGCAAACCGCCAGCAGCAAGGGCCTTGTGGGCGATGCCCAGCAAATTGTTCCCGGCCAGTTGCAAGATGACTGGTGGGCTTTGTTCGATTCAGACAAGCTCAACGCGCTCGTGGCCGAAGGGCTGGCGCATAGCCCCAATCTGGATCAACTGAAAGCCACGTTGCGTCAGGCCCAGGAAAACTACAACGCCCAGTACGGTTCAACTGTCTTCCCGCAGGTTGACGGCGCCTTGAATGCGTCTCGCAACCGGATTTCGGCAGCAACCTCCGCGACGGGCGGTTCGTATATCTACAACCTGTATAACGCGTCGGTGAACGTGTCGTACACACTGGACCTCTTTGGCGGCAACCGGCGCGAGCTGGAAAGCGCCGAAGCCCAGGTGGATTCGCAGCGCTATCAGCTGGAAGCCGCACGGCTGACGCTGGCCGGCAATATCGTTACGGCTGCAATCACCGAAGCCTCCCTGCGCAAGCAGGTGGAAGTCACCCAGGCGCTGGTTGATCTCCAGCAGTCTCAGCTCGATATCCTGCAAAAGCAATTCAAGCTGGGCGCAGTGTCGCAGGCCGATGTGTCTACACAGCAAACGCAAGTGGCCACCATCAAGGCCAGCTTGCCTGACCTGAACAAATCGCTGAACCAGGCCCGTACCCAACTGGCGGTATTGTTGGGTCGCACGCCAGACAACGGCACGCCGGCCTTGTCGCTGGAAGAACTGCATTTGCCCACCAATTTGCCGGTGAGCTTGCCTTCTGAACTGGTACGGGCACGCCCGGATATCCAGGCGTCCGAAGCACTGGTCCATGCCGCGACGGCACAAGTGGGCGTGGCCACGGCCAACCTTTACCCCAAGATCACCCTGACGGGCTCGGCCGGGCTGGCTTCGCAGAGCTTCAAGACGGTGAGCTTTGGCAACGATGGTCTGTGGAGCATTGGTGCGGGTCTGGCACAGCCGCTGTTCCATGGCGGTGCTTTGCGGGCGCAAAAACGCGCTGCAGAAGCCGGCTTGGATTCGGCGCTGGCTCAGTATCGCCAAGTGGTGCTGAACGCATTCAAGAATGTCTCGGATAGCCTGCAGGCGCTTGATCAGGATGCCCTGGCGCTGCAAGCGCGCGTAGATGCCGCTGATGCGGCCAAGCGCTCGCTCGACTTTACCCAGGCACGCTTCAAGTTGGGTGGCACCTCGTTTGCGGCACTGCTGATTTCTCAACTGCAGTATCAACAAACCCAATTGAATATGTGGACGGCCAGTGCAGCCCGACTGACCGATACGGCGGCGTTGTTCCAGTCGGTGGGTGGTCCGGTCAAGGCAGATACAGCGGTCGCCAACAACGCCAGCGCACCGGCGAGCAGCGGCGGTTGAACGCCACTGGCAATAACAGAACACAAACGCATCAATCAATACGTGACATGACGTGACAGGCTGAGCAAACCTGGTCACGACTGGTGGAGTGGGGCGCCAACAAAGCGCCCTCGTCCGGGAAAGAATCCGTAATCGCAGTACCCAAGCCTTCGGGGAGAATTTGTATGACCAAGCGCATGATTATCATGCTGGTTGTTGTCGGGGTGATTTTTGGGGGCATTTTTGGCTTCCAGGTCTTCAAGGGAATGATGATCAAGAAGTACCTGAGCGGCAATAAAGCACCGCCGGTGACCGTGACTGCCACCCGCGTGGGTACGCAGCCGTGGCAACCGACGTTGTCTGCCGTAGGTACCCTGCGCGCCGTGCGCGGTGTTGATCTCTCTAGCGAAGTAGCCGGTCAGGTGCGTGAAGTGCTGCTGCAGTCTGGCACTTTCGTCAAAGCTGGCCAGCCGCTGGTCAAACTCAACGATGACACCGAAGTAGCGCAACTCAAATCGCTGCAGGCTTCCGCTGATTTGTCGGCAACGACACTCAAGCGCGACAAGGGCCAGCTGGAAGCTCAAGCCGTAGCGCAAGCCGTGGTGGATGCGGACATCGCCGACCTGAACAGCAAGAACGCCCTCGTGGCCCAGCAACAGGCCGTGATCGCCAAGAAAGTGATCCGCGCGCCGTTTGCCGGCAAGGTGGGTATCAGCACAGTGAACCCGGGTCAGTACATCAATCCGGGCGACAAGCTGGCTACGCTGCAGACCGTTGACCCGATCCTGGTGGACTTCCTGGTGCCGCAACAAGCGCTGCTGCAACTGAAGATTGGCCAGACCATCAATGTCCGCAACGATACCAACCCGAAGGCTACTTACACCGGCAAGATCACTGCCATTGATGCCAAGGTTGATCCGTCGACCCGCAACATCCAGGTAGAGGCTTCGGTCAGCAACCCCAAGGGTGAATTGCTGGCGGGCATGTTTGCCACCGTCAATGTCTCTACGCAAGAGCCGATCAAGTACCTGACGCTGCCGCAAACGGCCGTGAGCTTCAACCCGTACGGGGAAGTGGTGTACCTGATCACTGAAGGCAAGGACAAGGATGGCAAGCAAGAACTGACCGTGAAGCAAACCTTCGTGAATGCAGGCCAGACGCGCGGCGATCAGGTGTCTATTGTTGGTGGCCTGAAAGAGGGCGACTACGTGGTTACCAGCGGTCAGCACAAGCTCAAGAATGGCAGCACGGTCATTGTGAACGACAAGCAGGCTCCGTCTGATAATCCCAATCCGCAAGTGGGTAACGAAGACTGATGTCGCCGGCTGCGGCGCAAGTCGCGGCCTCGTCCTGACCAGCAAGACCTGGCGGTGTGCCACAAGCACGTCGCCAGGGCAGAAAGGCTCTCTGCCGGTTCCACGCCTGCAGATACACAGAGGTTAGCCAGATGCGCTTTACCGATATTTTCATTCGCCGGCCCGTGCTGGCGACCACGCTTTCCCTGCTGATTCTGGTGCTGGGTTTGCGTTCGCTGGATCTGTTGCCGATCCGGCAGTATCCGAAGACCGAAAACGCGGTGATTACGATCTCGACCACCTATACCGGCGCTGACCCGGAACTGGTGGCGGGCTTTATCACCACGCCGCTGGAGAACTCCATTGCCCAGGCCGAGGGCATTGATTACATGACCTCGACCAGCACGCAAGGTAGCTCTTCCATTACCGCCAACCTGCGGCTGAACTATGACGGCAACAAGGCGCTGACCGAAATCACCTCCAAGGTGAATGCGGTACTGAACCAGTTGCCGCAGGGCTCGCAGCAGCCGGTGATCTCGATCTCGGTGGGTGACACCATTGACTCGATGTATATCGGCTTCTATAGCAAGGCTTTGCCGCCAAACAAGATTACCGACTACCTGATCCGCGTGGTGCAGCCCAAACTGCAAGCCGTGGATGGGGTGCAACAGGCGGAAATCCTGGGTGAGCGCCGCTTTGCCATGCGGGTGTGGACCGATCCCAAAAAGCTGGCCGCGTATGGCGTGACCGCTGCGGATGTTTCTACCGCGCTGCAGGCCAACAACTTCATCTCTGCCGTAGGTCGTACAGACGGCAATATGGTGACGGTGAACCTGACGGCGGATACCGGTTTGCACTCGGCGGATGAGTTCAACAACCTGATCGTCAAGCAAAAGGCGGGCGCTATTGTGCGTCTGTCTGATGTGGCCAATGTTTCGCTGGGTTCAGAAGACTACAACACCCAGGTGGGCTTTGACGGCGTGCAGGCGGTGTATATCGGTATCAAGGTGGCGCCAAACGCCAACTTGCTGACCGTGATTGATAACGTCCGCAAGACCATGCCGGAAATCCAGGGCCAGCTGCCAGAAGGGCTGCAGGGCACGATCGTGTATGACGCGACCAAATATGTGAACAGCGCCATTCACGAAGTGATCTGGACGCTGGGCGAAGCGCTGTTGATCGTGACGGTAGTGATTTTCCTGTTCCTGGGCTCGATCCGTTCCGTGATCATCCCGGTGATCGCCATGCCGCTGTCGCTGATTGGCGCCTTCATGATCATGCTGGCGCTGGGCTACACCATTAACCTCTTGACCCTGTTGGCGCTGGTGCTGGCGATTGGTCTGGTGGTGGACGATGCGATTATCGTGGTGGAGAACGTCCACCGGCATATTGAAGAAGGATTGTCGCCCTTCCAGGCCGCCATCAAGGGCGCGCGTGAACTGGCGGGCCCGATCGTTGCCATCTCTGTGGTGCTGATTGCGGTGTATGTCCCGATCGGCTTTATGGGTGGCCTGACTGGTGCGCTGTTTACCGAGTTTGCCTTTACCCTGGCCGGTGCCGTGGGCGTGTCTGCCGTGATCGCGTTGACCTTGTCGCCGATGATGTGCGGTCGCTTCCTCAAGCCACACGATCCGGAACACCCGGAAAAGCTGGCGCAATGGCTGGACAAACAGTTTGAGCGTCTGCGTAACCGCTACGAGCGTTCGCTCAGGGGCTCGCTGGACTATCTGCCGGTGGTGGGTGTATTTGCGCTGATCATTCTGGTGAGCATCTATTTCCTGTTCATTACCTCCAAGAGCGAACTGGCTCCGCAGGAAGATCAGGGGATCGTGATTACCATGAGCACTGGCGCGCCTAATGCCTCGCTCAAGCAAACCCAGCAAGATGCGGTTCAGGTCTTCAACATCTTCAAGGGCTTCAAAGAAACTGACCACGTCTTCCAGTTGACGGGCGTGTCCGGTCTGAATACCTCCATTGGCGGTATGGTGCTCAAGCCCTGGGATGAGCGTTCGGTCACGGCCGACAAGATCCAGCCGCAAGTGCAGCAACAGCTGGGTGGTATTGCCGGTACGCAAGCTGCGGCCTTCCAGCCGCCGCCGCTGCCAGGTGGTGGTGGTGGTCTGCCGGTGCAGTTTGTCATCAACACGACCAACGACTTCCAGCAGTTGAACGAAGTGGCACAAGAGATGATGGCCAAGGCGCGTGCCAGCGGCGTGTTCATCTACATGGACGTGGACTTGAAGTACGACAAGCCGCAAACCGAGATCAGCTTTAACCGCGACAAGGCCTCGCAACTGGGTCTGTCGATGAAAGATCTGGGTGATTCGCTGGGCGCTGCGCTGGGTGGTGGCTATGTGAACTACTTCAGTCTGGCTGGCCGTTCTTACAAGGTGATTCCGCAGGTTGATCGTGAAGACCGCCTGAATCCGGATCAACTGCTTGATTACCACATCACGACCGCGACCGGCGACACCATTCCGTTGTCCACGGTAGCCAAGGTCAAGACGACGGTGATTCCGCAACAACTGAACCACTTCCAGCAGATGAACTCCGCCACGATTTCCGGCGTGCCGTTCCCTGGTGTGACGGTGGGTCAGGTGATCCAGACCATGCAGCAGATTGCCAAAGACACGCTGCCGCAAGGTTACACGGTGGATTACGGCGGCCAGTCACGTCAGTTTGTGCAGGAAAGCAGTGCGCTGATTGTGACCTTCGTGTTTGCGCTGATCATCATTTTCCTGGCGCTCGCGGCGCAGTTTGAAAGCTTCCGCGATCCGCTGATCGTGATGGTGTCGGTGCCGATGTCGATTTGCGGTGCGATGATCTTTGTGTCTCTGGGGATTGGCGGCGCAAGTTTGAATATCTACTCGGAAGTGGGTCTGGTGACGCTGATCGGCCTGATTTCCAAGCACGGTATCCTGATTGTGGAATTTGCCAACCAGCAGCAAAAGCTGGGTCATAGCAAGCGCAAGTCCATTGAAGACGCAGCTGGTATCCGTCTGCGGCCGATTCTGATGACCACCGCTGCCATGGTGCTGGGTGTGATGCCGCTGATTACATCCTCCGGCGCTGGCGCACTGGGCCGCTTTAACATGGGTCTGGTGATTGCGACGGGTATCGCCATCGGTACGCTGTTTACCTTGTATGTGGTTCCGGCCATTTACATGATGCTGGCTGCCGATCACAACGCCGCCGCGCATGAGAAGGAAGACGAAGAGATTCGTGCGCTGGATGAAGGCGCTGCGGGCCAGAGCGCGCACTAAGCTTCTGCGTCTTACCGCAACAGAAAACCCCGGCTTGCGCCGGGGTTTTTTTATGTCTGCAAGTAGGGTCTGGGGGGGGGCGATCTTTGCAAGCATGGATTGCTGGCTTGGTCACTGACTCGTCATTCCGGTATTGAGCCGGAATCCAGTACGGCCACTGCAAGTGGCCTTTGCCAGCAGATGCCACTTCGTAGCCCGGATGCAGGCCATCTGGCCGGGAATCCGGGGTGGGGGACCTGGTTCATATTGCTGTGGTTTTTAGCGCCTTCGGCGC
>JASLES010000398.1 GCA_030151005.1 Silvimonas sp. | reverse complement strand
TGTGAGGTGTGAGGTGTGAGGTGTGAGGTGTGAGGTGTGAGGTGTGCAAAGTGTATGTGCCATACGCTTAACGCGCACCACGACTTCGTCATTCCGGCCCCCGCCTCAAGCGCTGAACACGGTTTTCCAGCAAGAACCACTGTGTAGCCCGGATGGAGCCGCAGGCGGGAATCCGGGGTTGCGCGATCGGCAAGTTCTTGAACCCATTCCCACCCCGGATTCCGCCATGCTCCATCCGGGCTACGATGTGGCCCTGAATGGCAGCCAACCTGCAGGGTGGATGCTGCAAACAAAAAAGCCGGTCTGGCACATTGCCAACCGGCTTTTTTTCACCCCGCCAACGTCAAGCGCTGGCATCGGGTTGCGCATCGTCCTTCTTTTCTTCCAGTACTTCTTCCAGTTTCTCTGCGCCCTTGAAACCGGCCACAGCGGCGATGCCCTTGGTCAGCAAACCCGCATCCGGGTCTACTTTTTCGGTGGCCTCTACTGCGGCAACAGCGCCGGCAATTTCGCCAATGGTGTCCAGAATACCCATGATCAAGCCCTCATCGTCGTTGAACGTGATTTACCACTGCTTGTAAAAAGGAATATTGGATTATGTGCGGTTGAGTGCTGCTTCTGATTGTACTTGCGCCATCCGGCCTTGCAGCATTGCCGCGCCGGACGGTCGGTCAGAAATCCACTTTGCCGCGCATGGCCTTGATCTGGCCACGCTGGACTTTCTGGTCTGTGCGTTTGCGCCGCGCGCTGTAACTGGGTTTGGTGGCATGGCGGGCTTTGGGCACCACGCCAGCGTCGTGGATCAACGCCACCAGCCGGGCAATGGCGGCCTCACGGTTCATCTCCTGGCTGCGGTATTCCTGCGCCTTGATCACAATCTCACCCTCTTGCGTGATCAGGTGATGACTCATGTTCAGCAAGGCGTGCTGGTAATGCTCTGGCAGGCTGGAGGCGCGGATATCAAAGCGCAGGTGAATGGCGCTGGAGGTCTTGTTGACGTGCTGACCACCCGCACCTTGCGCGCGGATGGCCGTGATGGTGTATTCGTCGTGCCCGATCGACACCCGGGCAGTGATAGGCAGCCGATTGCTTGACACTTATTTGCTGGCGTCGTCGATTTGTTTGCGGGCGGCGTCGTCTTGCTGCAGCACGGTACTCTCTACCCCCTTGGCTTTTTCTAGATCCTTGCGTGCTTCCGGCGCAATTTTGGGCGCATCGGGCGAGGGGCCACAGGCAGTCAGCACAGCAAGGGTGGCGGCACACAGTACAAGCGTTTTGAACATGAGGGTGATCCGGGCATCTGGGTTGAATGGACAAGCTCCTGCTACCTTAACCGACTCGCCCGGTCAGTGGCAAAACGGCTGTCGCAACGGCAGCCCGGCGCGACAGCCGTCATACTCAATCACAGCTGTTTGGCCGTAAAGGTATTGCATTCATCCACGCTACCGGTATCAAAACCCTTGCGGAACCAGCGCTGGCGTTGTTCTGATGTCCCGTGGGTGAATGAATCCGGCGCAACACTGCGGCCGGCATTGCGCTGCAGCGTGTCGTCGCCAATGGCATTGGCCGCCACCAGCGCTTGTTCCATATCTTTACCGTCGACCAACTGGCGTTGCTCGGCATCATGCCCCCACACGCCGGCAAAGCAGTCGGCTTGTAATTCCAGCCGCACAGAGAGGGCATTGGCACCGACCTTGCCCACGTTGGTTTGCCGCTCATGCACCTTGGCAGAAATACCCAACAGGTTCTGCACGTGGTGACCCACTTCATGTGCAATCACGTAGGCTTCGGCAAACTGGCCAGGCGCGCCAAAACGATTGTTCAGTTCATCAAAAAAATCCCGATCCAGGTACAGCTTGCTGTCCATGGGGCAATAAAACGGGCCGACCGCAGACGTGGTGTAGCCACACCCGGAATTGACCGCCCCCCGGAACAACACCAGCGTGGGCGGTTGGTAAGTACGGCCGGATGCCTTGAAGATGCGGCCCCAGGTGTCTTCGGTATCGCCCAGCACTTTAGCCACAAAGACCTTGCCCGGATCGTTGGGGTTCACCGGGCGCGCGGGTGCCTGTTGCTGTTGTACTTGCGGTGCACCGCCGCCCGACAATTGCGAAATCAGCCCCAGCATTTCCAGCGGGCTTTTGCCAAACAGCATGCCCACCGCCACCACGGCGATAATCCCGCCAATACCCAGCCGCAAGCCACCGCCACCAAAACCACCGCCTCCGCCTCCGCCGCCGCCGCCGCTGCTCTCGCGATCTTCGACGTTGTTGCTCTCGCGCATGTCATTCCAGCGCATGATGGGTCACTCCTGTGCGATTGTTGAATGTTCTGTTGGCTGGAGCATAGTCGCCGCCAGACGCCCTGGCGATAGCGCCGCGGTGGAAAACAGGCGGACGGCCGCCATGCTCGAAAGCCTTGATAGCGGCATGCGCAGGCAAACTGCTAGCATGCCGGCTCGTTCAAGAGGTGTTCTCATGCTTTCCGGCCGTGGTGTCGTTCTTTCTGCCAGTGCTTCCATCATTTTTGCCGCGCTGGGTTGGTATTCCACGCTATTGCGTCCGCTGGATGGTATGGCCATTGTGGCCTGGCGCATTATCTGGACCGTACCGGCCATGGTGATGGCGCTGATACTGCTGGGGCAGATGGGCCGCTTCAAGGCGCTGGTGGGCCGCGTCAAACGTGAACCGCGCTTGTGGTGGGTCGTGCCGCTGGCCGCGTTCCTGATGTTTATCCAGCAATGGATATTCATGTGGGCACCGCAAGTGGGGCGCTTGATGGAGGTCTCGCTCGGGTATTTTCTGCTGCCACTGGTCATGGTGCTGATCGGCTTTGTGTTCTACCACGAACGCCCCAGCCGGCTGCAATGGCTGGCCGTGGCTTTTGCCGTCGTCGGTGTGCTGCACGAATTGTGGCTGACTCGCGCGTTCTCCTGGGTCACGCTGGTGACCGCTGTTGGCTACCCGCCGTACCTGATGCTGCGCCGCTGGATCAAGCTGGACCCGGTGGCGGGCTTTTTGCTGGAAGTGCTGTGTATTGTGCCGTTTGTAGCGTGGTATCTGCTGACGCATACCGACGCCACCCAGGCGCTCGTCACCAAACCGGCACTGTGGGGCATGTTGCCGCTGCTGGGCATCATGACCGCCACCGCTTTTGCTTTTTACCTGGCCGCCAGCAAACTGCTGCCCATGGGTGTGCTGGGGATTCTGGGTTATGTGGAACCGGTGCTGCTGTTCTTTATTTCCATTCTCTTTTTGGGTGAACCCTTCACCATGGCGGGTCTGGGCACGTATGTGCCGATCTGGATCGCGGTGTTGCTGACGTGCGGGCATAGTGCGTTGACGTTGGGGCGGCAGCGGAATGCTGTTTGAGGTGAGAAATTCGTAGAGGGGGATTCGGAGCGGTCGTGACAATCCACTGCTGCGATGTTTTAGTGTTAGCGCCTGACGGCGCGAGTAGCCTTTGCTGGTCAGAGCCAGTTCGTAGCCCGGATGGAGCCGTAGGCGGGAATCCGGGGTGGCGGGCGTGGTTCATCTTGTTGTGGGTGATAGCGCCTTCGGCGCGGGTTTGAAAAGCATTTGATACCGGCGGTGGCCGGAGCACGTTACTTTCTTTGCTTCGCCAAAGAAAGTAACCAAAGAAAGGCGACCCCAGCCTTGCGGCCCTCCGGGCTTCCCTCAGTCGGTCGGGAGCCTAAGGTCTCCCTCCACTCCTTCGGCGCTGGGCTTTAATGGGGGAGGAAAATCAAAAGCAACCCCAACTACAACAGCAACCCCAACTACAACAGCAACCCCAACTACAACTACAACCCCAACACCCCCCCAGACCACTGACTCGTCATTCCGGCCTTGAGCCGGAATCCAGCTGCAATATCCGCAAGAATGCAGGCCCACCTCCTCGTCACTCCCGACCTCGGCGGCCCCCTTGGCGGGAATCCAGCAACACCCTTGGTACACCACAGCCGCAGAACCGCCCCGCCGCCCACCCCGTAATCCCGTCACATCCTTGATGGCATGAACAAACCATCGTGCCAAACTACCGGCATCGCCCCCGGACTTTCCCTCATGCGCCCGCTCCTGCTTTGTCTCTCCCTGGTTTACGCCACCGTCGCCCATGCCGATCAACGTTACAGTTGGGATTGCCGCGACAGTCACCACAAGGCGCCGCCGGGCAAGACGATTGCCGCGCTGCTGGCGCCTGGCCAGCGGCATTTCATCCTGGGTGAGGACGGCCCCACCCGGCAGTTGATTGGCGTTAAAGAGGCTGGTGTATGCAGTACCGCCACACTGATTGTGGGCGGCGCGCATTACGACTGCGTTCCGGCCCGGCCGGTTGATGGTCAGGGGCGTCCAGGCGTGCCGGTCAAACGTGCGGATTGCGATGCGGCGAGCCAATAAGCACAGGCAGTCTTTGG
>JASLES010000368.1 GCA_030151005.1 Silvimonas sp. | reverse complement strand
CTGCAGGCGCGGTTTTTTGTTGGCTACTTCATTCCCATCTCAATCATGCAATCATCATTCACCATCCAGCGCAGGCGCTGTGCCATCCGCTTTCTTGACGGGTTTGCCGCACTGATGGCAAAACGGGAAAAACGCAAAATTACGCCCGCCACAAGCACAGATCCGGAATAACTCCAGCCCGCAGTGGATGCAGAAACTGGCCTGATCGCCGGCCAGATTCCAGGGTTTGTCACACGAAGGACAAATCTTTTTCTGATACGAGCTGATGGCTTTTTCATACACCACAGTCCGCGCCCGTTCGCTCTGGCTTTGTTGCATCTCCAGCCGTTTGCGCTCCACATAGCGCTGGAACGCCCGCAGCATATACACACCGGCAAACACGGTAAGGATGATCCCGACGATCACCCGGATATAACCACCAAAGCTGGGCAGATACGGCACCAGTTCCACAAAGAATGCGGTCAGTGCAAATAACCCAAAGCCATAGATAAACGGCCAATAGCGGTTTTTGCGAAACTTGATGAACAGCCAGATGGCCAGCAGCAGCAAGGGCAGGGTAAAGGCCAGCCGCCAGACAAAGATGCGCAGGTCGTACTTTTGCAGGGCCTGTTCGTAAGTCTTGTTGCCCTGATCCAGCAGCAGGCCAAGGCGGCCCTGGGTTTGTTCTTGTTGCTTTTCGACGGTGCGTAGCTGGTCGGCCAGTACATCACTCTGGCGCTGCCAGTTGCTGGCCCCGGCCTGCAGCGCATCCAGCGCGTGGGTGCGGTTCAGGACTTCCGGGTCCTGGCTGCTGTTGCCGGTGGCCTGGCGCGTGGCTAGCCAGTTGCGGAAAGTCTGGTTGGCCGCGTTGTATTCTTCGTGCGAGCGGGCAAGGGCGGTATCGACGGTTTCTTTCTTGTCGGCCAGAACTGCATGCTGGCGTTCCAGCTCTTTTTGCTGTTGCTCCATTTGCGCGCGCGCGTTCTGGTCAATGAACGCTTTCGGCTGCGGCGGGCCGCCGGCAGGTGCGTAAAACAGATCGCGGATGACGAGTTCACCCAGCGTATTGAGCAAGCCGGCAAAGACCAGCACCACAATCCACGAGGCAATGCGCAACAGGCGCTCGGGGCGGGAGTGAGCTTGCGTGGTAGCCATCCGGTATTCCTTGATCGCGACAAAGATCATGCATCATTGCATGTTGTGGATATCGGCGCATTGGGCGGCGACAGGGCATAACAAAAAACCGCCAGAACGGCGGTTTTTTGTGGCGAACACAGATTGGCGCTCAATGGCGCTTGGGTTGCGGCGCAATCGCCAGCACCACGCCCAGCACGCACAGTGCCGCGACGTAATGGGCAGGAGCTTGTTTGTCGTACACCATCAGTGCGCTGATCGCCACCGGCGTCAGGCCGCCAAAAATGGCATAGGCCACGTTGTAGGCAAACGACACACCAGAGAAGCGCAACGCAGCGGGGAAAGAGCGCACCATCAGATAAGGCACCACGCCGACGACACCGACAAAAAAGCCGGTGATGGCGTAGTTGAACATCAGGGTACCTGGCGCGACGGGCTGGTTGAAATAGAAGTTGTAGCTGGTCAGCAACAGACCCATGCTCCCCACTGCCAGCGTCAGACGGCCGCCAAATTTGTCGGCACAGGCACCAAAAATCACGCAGCCAATGGTCAGGCACAAGGTCGCCAGGGTATTGGCCTGCAGCGACAATGCGGGTGCGACGGCCTGCACTTTCTGCAGCCATGTCGGCGTGAACAGGATGACCACCACAATCGCCGCCGAGAGTACCCAGGTCAGCAGCATGGCCTGAATGGTCCCCGCCAGATGATTACGCACCGTAGCGGCCACCGGCAGACCTTCAGACAGCGCTTTACGCTGATGCAGTTCCTTGAAAATGGGGGTTTCTTCCAGAAAACGACGCAGATACACCGCCACCAAACCAAACAGGCCACCCAGAATGAAGGGCAGACGCCAGGCAAAGCTGATCACTTCTTCCTTGCTGTAATGCGTATTGATGAAGGTGGCGATCAACGCGCCCAGCAAAATACCAAAGGTCAGGCCGGCGGTGAGCGAACCCACGGCGATGCCGGTACGGCTTTGTGGCACGTGTTCAGACACAAACACCCAAGCGCCAGGGACTTCGCCCCCAATGGCCGCACCCTGCATGATGCGCAGTACCAGCAACAGGACCGGGGCAAACACACCCAGCGTGGCATACGTGGGCAACAGACCCATAAACAGGGTAGGCAGCGCCATCAGAAAAATAGACAGCGTGAACATGCGCTTGCGGCCGAGTTTGTCGCCGTAGTGCGCAATGATGATGCCGCCCAGCGGGCGCGCCAGGTAACCCGCCGCAAAAATGCCGAAGGTTTGCAGCAGCTTGAGCCAGTCTGGCAGGCCGGGCGGGAAAAACAGCGTGCCGATCACGGCAGCAAAGAACACATACACCACGAAGTCGTAAAACTCCAGGGCGCCGCCCAGGGCGGAAAGGGTCAGGGTCTGGATGTCGCGCCGGTTAAGTGGTCGGTGCGCGCCCGTCAGGGGCAGGGAATCCGTATTTGTCGTCATGTTGTTGTCGGTCATGGGCTGAAATCACAAAAAGGCGCAATGCGCAGAGCAGAGCCGCTGTGACCGGGTGAGGACAGCATGCAAATCACCAAACCTGGATCGGCAGGGTGAGGTTCGCCAGACAAAACCGGACACGGATGAGTGTGCGGCAAACGGCCTGGGGCGGCGGATCACGCTACCTTACAGCCAGAGGCGATGGGCTGTTTTATCAGTTTGTAGCGCGTGGGGGCAAGCGCCATCTGCTTATTCAAGGCGTAAAACGCATATGGCCTGGCGGGCGTACCACGCTGTTTCTGCCATTTAACGGGCCCGCTGACAGAAACCACGTACTTGTACCGTATAATCCCGCCACCAAAAACGGCTTCGGACGCCCAAGGACACCGGACAGGAGCATGCGTAAAACCTGGATCATGACATTGCTGCTTGTACTGTGGGCCCCCGCAGTATTGGCGCGCGATACGATTACCTGGGTCATTTTTGACTGGCCACCCGTGTTCATCTTGCAAGATCGCAGCAGCGAATCGGTGCAGCAACTGGGCGACGGGATTGGCGACCATCTGGTCAAGCTGTTGATACAACGCTTGCCGCAGTATCAGCACCGCGTAGTGGTCATGACCCCCAAGCGCGCCTTTGCCCAGATGAAACAAGGTGAGAACCTGTGTGTGCCCTCTACTTTGCGCACGCCAGAGCGTGAGAACCTCGCGCTGTTCACGCCGGCCTTGATCACCATGCCCATCCAGTTGGTCACCCGTGAAGACCTGCTGCAAACCCATCCGGACTGGCGTGATGGCGTAGATCTGGATACGCTGGCGGCAGATCGCACTCTGGTCGGGGGCTACGAGGGCTCACGCTCTTATGGCGCCACCATTGATAAAGTGCTGGCTGATCCGGCTAACTCCGGCTTGCGCCCGGTATCCGGCGGGGAGCCGGGTAGCCTGTATCAGATGCTGGCACTCAAGCGCATTGATTACACGCTGGAATACCCACAGATTGTCACCTGGCTGGCCGAGCGCAAACAGTTGCCGGCCGGGATCACCGTGGTGCCCTTGCGCCAGCCCGATCCCTGGTTATTGGGGAACGTGGCTTGTACTAAAAGTGTGTGGGGCGGCAAAGCCATCCACCAGATCGACGAAGCCCTGCGTGAGGCGGCAAAGCAGCCGTCGTATCGTGAGTTGATGACGCGCTGGGCACCCGTGCATTTGCGCGAAGCGCAGCGCAAGGAACTGGATCGGTTCCTGCATGAGCGTTCAACACACAACTATGTGCCGTAACACGACAACAAAAAAGGCAGCTTCTCGCTGCCTTTTTTGTTGGGCTCAATCTACGCGCTGTGCTTAACCCAAGCGCCGCCTTGAGCTTGTCTCTATCCAGTTCTTTTGCCCGGTGTGACATCACCATGGTGGCCACGCCGTTGCCGATGATGTAGGTCTTCGCGCAACGGATAGCCGATCCCCCGGCTCTGAGTACGCTGTTTTTTAAGGCGTTATCTGATTGTGGGTGACTATGTCTGACTGGAATAATCGACGTTTACGTTTTTCTAAAGCCGCCGACATAGTGCAGTCTGTTTGGCGCTGACAGAGGCGGGCTCATGGTGAGCTGGGGAAGGCCACAAATCAGCCGCATCTCTCAGGCATACAACTTGTGTGCGATCAGGTCAGAGAAACCGCCATGACAAACAGAATTTCTGAAATTCTGCGGTCGTTAAATCCATTAGCTACAGCACTGACAAACTTGTCGTATAGACAAGCGTGTCCCGTTGGAAGTTGAAATCATGAACATATTCATATCAGGCGTCAAACGCTACGCTATTTGTGCCTTTGCTTTGGTGCTGGCTACTCTTTCATTGTCAGCGCACGCCTCAAACTGCTCGATCCCGACTCCTGTTCTTAGCATGCCTGCCTCGCTAACGGTTGATGACAATGCATCCGTTGGGTCCATTATTGGTACGTGGTCGTACAGCACCATGAATATCAATTGTTACAAGGACAAATTGTATGAATGGCAGGTGTTCCACCGCCTTTATACCAGCCTTCCGGTTGTTGCGGGCATCACCATCGTGGATGGGGGAGTGACATACAACGTGTACGCCTCGGGCACGCCTGGTGTTGGTATTGCGATGGGGTTTCAGAACGTTGACCAGGGAAACGCTTGGGAGAACCTTACCACCGATCAGGCAACGAACGCTTACAGTGTGTCAAGCAATCAAATTCGTTATGTTGATATGATTACAAACATGAGTGGTGGCACTTACAACACGGCCGCACAGTTCAAAGTCGCATTCGTCAAAACCGGAGAAGTGCGAACTGGATTCACTACCAATCAAACGATCATCAATTACTACCCCGTCTGGTATTACAGGCAGTATTCAAGCGGATCTCCTCTTTTAATTGATACAAGCTCCTTGGTATATGCCAATCTCCAGGTCAGCCCTGTCCAGTTCAAAGTTGTTCCACCAACTTGTACGACCAATTCAGATACAGCCAACCTTGCGATCCAATTACAGGCGGCATTTCTCAGAGATTTCACCGGAGTTGGATCAACGACCAAGCCGATGCCGTTCAATATCAACCTGAGCAATTGTTACAAAAACCCCAAGGTGACGATGTCTCTGACGGGAACGGCTGATCCTGATTACCCGGCTGCAGCGGCGAACGGTGTTTTGAAGGTTGTTGGCGGCACTGCGACCGGCGTTGGTGTCCAGCTGCTTGGTAATGCCGGGGGCACACCGGTTCCCTTTGCCCTGAACCAGGATGTCGTGATCGGGACGGTAAATGGCAACGGGAAGACCGACAGCTTTACGTTTCCGATGATCGCTCGTTACATCCAGACCAATGCGAAGGTGGCGGCAGGCTCGGTGAATGCGACTGCCACAATCAACCTGACTTATAACTAAGAGCAAGCTTGACAGGGAACCCGGCCAATTCCAGCTTGCGCCCGGTAGCATTCGGGATACTCAGCACGACACGACAACAAAAAAGGCAGCTTCTCGCTGCCTTTTTTGTTGGGCTCAATCCAGGTTCAATGCTTAGCCCAGTGCGGCCTTGAGCTTGTCCCGATCCAGTTCTTTTTCCCAGTGCGATACCACAATGGCGGCCACGCCATTGCCAACAATATTGGTCAGCGCGCGGGCTTCAGACATAAAGCGATCCACGCCCAGGATCAGCGCCAGGCCGACGACCGGAATACTCGGCACCACCGCCAGCGTAGCGGCCAGCGTAATGAAACCCGCGCCGGTGACGCCAGACGCGCCCTTGGAGGTCAGCATGGCCACGATCAGAATCGACAACTCCTGGCCCAGGGAGAGGTCGATATTCATGGCCTGCGCCACAAACAGCGCCGCCAGGGTCAGATAGATATTGGTGCCATCCAGATTAAAACTGTAACCGGCCGGCACAACCAGCCCCACCACTGGCTTGCTGCAACCGGCGTCTTCCATTTTCTTCATCAATTGCACCAGCGCACTTTCAGAAGAAGACGTGCCCAGCACCAGCAGCAACTCCTGGCGAATGTAGTTCAGGAACTTGATGATGCTAAAGCCGGTAAACCGTGCCACCGCACCAAGCACAATCAGAATGAACAAAATACAGGTCAGGTAGAAGCACCCCATCAGGCTGGCCAGCGGTAACAGTGCCTTCAGACCGTATTTGCCGATGGTAAACGCCATGGCGCCACCCGCGCCCAGCGGGGCGAGCCACATGACGGATTTGACCATGCCAAAGAAAATATCCGACAAGCCTTCCACAAAACGCAGCACCGGGGTGCCTTTCTCGCCAATCTTGTTCAGGGCAAACGCAAACAGAATGGCGACCAGCAAAACCTGCAACAAATCGCCGCCGCCGGTGAATGCGTCTGAAAACGTCTTGGGGATGATATGCAGCATGAAGTCGGTCACATGCTGTTCATGTGCCTTGCTGGCGTACTCAGCCGTGAGTTTGGGGTCCAGTGTGGCCGGGTCAACATTAAAGCCTTTGCCTGGTTTGAGCAGATTGGCCACCAGCAGGCCGATCGCCAGGGCAAAGGTAGAGACCACCTCAAAGTACAACAGCGCCTTGCCGCCCACGCGCCCGACTTTTTTCAGATCGCCAGCATTGGCAATGCCCAGCACCACCGTACAGAAAATCACCGGGCCGATCAGCATTTTGATCAGCGCGATAAATCCATCACCCAGTGGCTTGAGCGCTACGCCAGCGGCCGGATCCACGTAACCCAGAATACCGCCGGCGACAATCGCCAGCAGT
>JASLES010000359.1 GCA_030151005.1 Silvimonas sp. | reverse complement strand
ACCAGTTCGCGCTTGGAGCGCGACGCAATGGACGACACCTGGACGGGCTGAAAATCAATGATCAGGATGGCCGCGTTTTGCGGTGTGATCAGGTGATCGTCTGCGGCATTACGGGGTTTTGCGTACGAAGTCATCATGCGTTCCTCATGGACCTGGTGAATGCCATCAACGGCATTGGCCAGCAGGCTGGTCGATAAAGTGGCGGATGGCCGCAACGGTCTGCGCGGGCTGTTCTTCCATCAACCAGTGTCCGGAGTCGGGGATGACCACTTGCTGTACGTTGTCGGCGGCAAAGCGCATGACGTAGGCCATGGTTGTGCCAAAGGAGTGATCACCGCCGATCGCCAGCACCGGCATTTGCAGGCGGGCGCGTGCGACAGATTGGCGGTTATCGATGGCGTCTTGATCAAAGGCGGCAAATTGCAGGAACCCGGCGTGCATGCGCCCAGGCCGGGCGTAGAGCGCCGCATAGTGCTGGCGTGAGCTTTCCGGAAAATGCGCCGGGTCAGCCGAGAAATCATTCCAGAACCGGTCCAGATAAATGCGCTCCCGCCCGGCCACAAGGCGTTCCATATCCGGCCCGCCAAAATGAAAATGCCAAAGCAACGGCGTCTTGAGGATGTCATCCCACGGGCCGACGCCGGGTACCGGGGCATCCATCATGATCAGGCGGGTAGTGCGGTCGGGGTGGGATTCGGCAAAGGCAAATGCGACCATATTGCCAATATCGTGACCGACCACGACCGCCTGTTGCACTTTGAGCGCGTCGAGCACGCCCGCGACGTCTTCGGCTTCATTCTTCTTGCTAAAGCCCGCTGTCGCGACCGCAGACAGGCCCATGCCGCGCAGGTCCGGCGCGATGACTGTATGGTCCCGCATCAACTCGGCCGCCAGCGGGGCCCACATATCGCCCGTGTCGCCATACCCATGCAGCAGCACCACAGCCGGGCCACTACCGCCCACACGCACATGGATGGTTGTGCCGTTGGTGGCGATCTCTTGCGTATGAAAACTGCTGGGGAAGGTGGTGGAATCCGCCCATGTCGCAGCAGAGAGGGCGATCAGGGCTGCTGAAATCAGGAATGCTGGTTTCATTGCGATCCTCCTTGGATAGGTGATCGCATCAAAGCACCGTGAAAGCTGCGCTTCTTGCTCGATTAATGTGTTTCCTGGCGAAAATACGCCCTTTTTTCGTCGGTTTTTGCCGCCCTCAGTCGCCCATGGGCTGGAATGCGACAATTTCAGACTAAAAAGAGCAATAACCTTCAAGACCCACCAAGCCAGGGTAGATTTATGCTTCAGTCAATTATTTGTGTGCTAATAGACAGAAGGTGGTAAGTAAATGCGTCCGGTTGGGAGCCGGGAGGGGGACTTCTCCATGAGGAGCAACACGTGCAATCCGATCTTGGTTATAGCCGTAACTTTGTAGAGAAGTTCAAGGCAGATTCGGTATCGCAACTCATTGCCAAAGGCCCGAAAACCTCGCGCCTGCTGGTATCTCGCCTGCGTCGGGATACCCCCGGGCATGGTCTCGTAACCCCACCGCAGGGCGATGCGGTGTTCTCCGTCATGCTGCAACTGCGTGAGCAAAAGCAAAGAGAACTGTTTCTGGATGGCCGTTGCATTCATCGGGGTTCTTATCCGGAGCGGACCACCAGCGTGGTCAATCACCTGGAATTGCCCTGTGCCAATCTGATTAGTCCGTTTGATAACTTGATGTTCACCATTCCGCAAACGGCGTTGAACGAAATTGCCGACGAAACCGGGGTTACCCGGGTGGATCATCTTTACTGCCCGCCCGGTGGCGTGATTGATGAAACTGTCTGGCATCTGGGCAATGCGCTTTTGCCCGCGCTGGAGCGCCCGCATGAGGTGAGCGCCATGTACGCCGAACACATCATGCTCGCGGCGTATACCTACTTTGCGCAGAAGTTTGGCGGCATGCGCCCATCCAGAGAGCGGCCCGGCATGCTGGCCCCCTGGCAGCTCAAACGCGCGACCGAAGCCATGGCCTCGCAGCTGGATGAAGATGTGTCTCTCAAGATGCTGGCCGCCGCCAGCGGGCTATCTGTCAGCTATTTTATCCGCGCCTTCAAAGCCAGCACCGGAGATCCGCCGCATCGCTGGATGTTGCGTCACCGTATTGAGCGTGCCAAAGCGCTATTGAGTGGCACCCAGGCCACGCTGGCAGAGATCTCGATCAGTTGCGGATTTGCGGATCAAAGCCATTTCACACGGGTGTTCAAATCTTTTGTCGGCCTCAGCCCGGCGGCGTGGCAACGCAGTATTCGCAACTGAGTTTGCCCCTGGTTGGCGTAGCACAATGTGTAGAACGGGAGTTCGTCAGAACTGGCGAGGCGGCCGTGGGTGCCTGGCGCGTCGGGGTGGGCGTTTTGCGGTTTTTCATACTGCATTATGAAAATAAATTTCAATAAAAATCAGCATGTTAGATAAATAAAAGTAAATCGCAAAAAAAATGCTTGCGGCATGAGGAATGACTGGTTAAGAATGTATAGAACGATTGTTCTACACGAGGAACCAGCCATGCAAACCCGTACCCGCTTTCGTATGACCGACTCTGCTGCCATTCACAAACAAGTGCTGCGCGTTCCGGCGGCCATCATTGAGCACCTGGTCCAACAGGCGCGTGAAGATGCAGCGTTTGGTATCCGCTGGTTGCATCAGGGCGATCTGGCCCGCATGGATTCTTCGCTCCAGGCCGATGCCGAGCGCCTTCTGGGCATGTTTGTCCGCATGAATGATGACGGCATGGTGACCGACATCGGCATGCGCCAGCAGATTCTGCACTGATCCCTGGACTGCCGTTGTGTTCCTCAGGCTGGCGTGGCAGGCGCGCTACAGAGCGCGTCCCACGCAACCAGTGTGGCGTTTGCAATCCCCATCAGCGCCTCACGATCCGCACCATCCCGCGCCTGGATGGACATGCCCTGGCGCACGCTGGTAATGAATGCGGTCAGTTGCTCGATATTGGCACTGGCGGCAATTTCTCCGGACTGCTGCGCCCGCAGTAGCCGTTGTCGCAAGAGGTTGGTAGAGCGCTTGCGCAGATCGCACATATGCTGCGCCACACTGGCGTTCTCTGGCGTACAGTTCAACGCAGATAACAGCACCATGCAGCCCGCTGGCTTGTCCGGATCAGAAAAGTATTCGGCGGTAATCCGCATGACGTTGTAAAGCGCAGTGCGGATATCTGTGTCTGCGCTCAAGCTCGCGTTGATCTCAGCCCCTTCATTGGCGTCGTACTGTTCGACCGCTTCTTTGTACAAATCTTCCTTAGAGCCAAATGTGGCATACAGGCTGGGTGAGTTGATCCCCATGGCCTCGGTCAATTGCGCCAGCGACGCACCTTCGTAGCCGTTGCGCCAGAACACATCCATCGCTTTGAAAAGCGCCGCTTCACGATCAAAGCAGCGGGGGCGGCCTCGTTCTGCCATATCCGTTGGTCCTGAATTTTGTATTGATCAATACATAAAGTGATTGACAGCAGCATTTGTATGCCGCAAATATATCTGTGTCGATCACTACAAAATTATGGCGACGCCAGACCCACCTTTCAAGCGTGGCTTACAGATGGTCCGGCGCCTTCCACATACAACCCGGAGAAACCATGGACAACCCCATACAGGATCACCCCCACGGTAAATGGCTGGTGCTGGCCGCCGTTTGCCTTGCCGGCATGATGATGCCGCTGGCGTTTACCGCGCCTGGCATCGCGCTGCCCGCCATCAGTCACGATCTGGGCGGTAATGCGCTCTCATTGGGCTGGGTGGTGAATGCGTTCATTCTGGCGTTTGGCAGCGCGGTGATGGCGGCCGGTGCGCTGGCAGATCGGTTTGGCCGCAAGCGCATGTTTACCTTGGGCGTGATTGCGTTTGGCCTGATCTCGCTGGCGCAAGTGTTTGTGCCGGATCTGTTTACCCTGAATGTGCTGCGCGCATTGCAGGGGGTGGCCGCTGCGATGGCTATGGCTGGCGGTTCTGCCTCGCTCGCGCATGTGTTTGACGGACCGGCGCGTACCCATGCGTATTCCCTGCTGGGCACGAGTTTTGGTGCAGGCCTGGCAGTGGGGCCGCTGTGGGCCGGTTTTTTGATTGACCGCTTTGGCTGGCGGGCAATTTTCCTGACTTGCGTGGTGATGTCCGTGCTGGTTTTGCTGTTTGGCGTGCCCCGCATGCCAGAATCGCGCGACCCCAACGCCAAAGGCGTAGATGTCTGGGGCACGGTGACCTTTACCGCCACCTTGCTCTTGCTCACGCTGGGCATTTTGCAAGGACCGCAAAGTGGCTGGGCAAGCTGGCCCACACTGCTGATGCTGGGTGGTGCCGTGGTGGCACTGGCCGTGTTTATCCAGGTAGAACGCACACATCCGCGCTCGATGCTGGATCTATCCTTGTTCCGCAACGCGCGCTTCATTGGCGCGCAGGCGCTGCCGTCGGGTACGGCTTTCAGCTTTGTGGTGCCACTGGTGATGCTGCCAGTGCGTTTCATTGGTATTGAGGGCTACAACCCGGTTACCGCTGGCTTGATGATGGTGCCGCTGTCTGCACCGATGCTGGTCGTCCCCTTGCTGGGGGCACTGGCCACACGCTGGATTGCCGCCAGCACGCTGTGCCTGATTGGCTTTACCTTCTCCGCGGTGGGGTTGCTCTGGCTTGGGCAGATTGCGCCAGGCGCAGCGCATGCGCAGTTCGTCTGGCCCTTGTTGCTGATTGGTTTTGGCGCCAGTCTGCCTTGGGGTTTGATGGATGATCTGGCCATCAGCGTGGTGCCCAAAGAACGCGCCGGCATGGCCGCCGGGTTCTTTGCCACGGTGCGGCTGGCTAGCGAATCCATCGCGCTGGCCGTGGTTGCGGCGGTACTGGCTGGCCTGTTGCAAATGGTGATCACCCGACATGTTGGCGGTACGTTGCCGGTTGTGGATCTGGGTAATGCCCTGGCGGCCGGCGATCTGGCCAGTGCCAGCCATATCTTGCCGCAGGTGACCCACTACAACTGGTTGCAGCTGTATGGAGAAGCCTTCCATCTGGTGACCTGGGTCCTGGCGGGCCTGACCCTGGCCGCCGGCCTGGTAGCATTTTTCACCTTGCGCCGCGCGCCGGCCCAACCGGAAATCGCCCCGCAACTGGTGCCCGTGGCAGATTGCGCCAAGTAAGCCATAACCACAAAAAAGCCCGCTTCATGCGGGCTTTTTCTTCTTCTATTTCTTCTATTTGGGGGCTTTAGTGCAAGCGTGTCTTGATCAAGCGCCAACCGCTGGTGACGACCAGCGCACCCAGACCCAGCGCTACGCCAGCAAGGGTGAGTGTTCCCATGTGATCACGC
>JASLES010000528.1 GCA_030151005.1 Silvimonas sp. | reverse complement strand
CTCCTATGCCGTGATTGGCGAAATGCTGGGCATGGCTTCCAAATCTGCCGTTTCTGCGCTGGTCAAGCGCCTGATGCTGGCCGGATTTATTGAAATGACGCCAGACAAACGCCTGGCGCCGACCAAACGGTTTTTTGAGCGAGAGCTGGCCGATTTTCCGGTGCCTGCTGGTCTGCCTGCGGCCGCCAACGATGCGATGAGCGAAGCGCTCTCCATCGACGATTACCTGATCAACCGGCCCTCCGCCACCATCACCATTCGCGTGCGCGGTGAGTCCATGATCGAGGCCGGCATTCATGATGGCGACGTCGCCATTGTGGAAAAACGCCCGGCTGCCCGCGTGGGCGATATTGTTGTCGCGATTATTGATGGCGAATACACGCTCAAGGAACTGGGGCGAGACAAACAAGGGTTTGTCCTGTTGGCACGCAACCCGGAGTTTTCTCCGATTCGCCCGAAGGAAGGGCTGGAAATCTACGGTGTTCTGGTCGGACTGGTGCGCAAGTACCGTTAAGTTGTTCTGTTTTCTTCTCCCCAACCCCGGTGCTGCCGGGGTTTTGTTTTTACGGCGTCATACCGCACAATAAGTGCTGGGCAAGGCTATTTATCTTGAATGTCTGGGGAACGGGCGCATTTGTAGCACTTCCCGGCCCGAATTTTTACTGGAAAGCGCATGAGCGAAGCTGAATTTTCGCCGCTTGGCAAAGCGGTCAGTTACAAAACTGAATACGACCCAACCTTGTTGTTTCCGATTCCGCGCAAGGGCAAGCGCGACGAGATCGGCGTCGGTGCGGCGTTGCCGTTTATGGGCGTGGATATCTGGAATGCCTATGAACTGAGCTGGCTGAATCAGCGCGGCAAGCCAGAAGTGGCCATTGCCACTTTTCTGATTCCGGCCGAGAGCCCGAACATTGTCGAATCCAAGTCATTCAAGCTTTATCTGAACAGCTTTAACCAGACGAAACTGGCCGGTTTCGAGGCACTGCAATCTTTGTTGCAGGCCGATCTTTCTGCGGCGACTGGTGCGCCGGTGATGGTCCAGTTGTTTGAGCCCGCGGCGTTTGCGGCGCAAAAAATGGCCGATCTGAAGGGCTATTGCATCGACAATCTGGATATTGAAGTCGATCAGTACGAACCCGCCCCGGGCATTTTGAAGTGCGATGAACTCAATGCCCCGGTGGAAGAAACGCTGACGTCCAACCTGTTGAAGTCAAACTGCCTGGTGACCGGGCAGCCAGACTGGGCCAGTGTACAAATTCATTACGTGGGTGCGCCCATCAACCGGGAAAGTCTGCTGCGCTATCTCGTGTCGTTCCGCAATCACAATGAATTTCATGAGCAGTGTGTCGAGCGCATCTTTGTCGACATCATGCGCGAGTGCAAACCCATGAAGCTGGCGGTATACGCCCGTTATACGCGCCGTGGCGGGCTGGATATCAATCCATATCGCTGTAATTTCAGCGGCCCCCAGCCGACCAATATCCGGACGGCCCGGCAATAAACCGGACTGTCGATAACACAAGCCACGCGCAAGACGCGTGAACAAACTATCCCACAAGGAGAAACGCAATGACGACAGAAGTTGCAGTACTGGCTGGTGGCTGCTTCTGGTGCATGGAAGCCGTCTTCCAGCGCCTGCGCGGTGTAACTGCCGTGCAATCAGGCTATATGGGCGGCCACGTTGATCACCCCACCTACAAGGCAGTGTGCACCGGTGAAACCGGCCACGCCGAAGTGTTGCGTATCGACTTTGACAGCAGCGTGATCAAGTACGAAGACATCCTGGATGTGTATTTCACCATTCATGACCCAACCACACTGAACCGCCAGGGTGATGATATTGGCACGCAATATCGCTCTGAGTTGTTCTACTTGTCTGCCGAACAAGAGCAAAAAGCACGTGCCAAAATTGCGGAACTGACCGCCGCCGGCACGTTCCGTGACCCGATCGTCACCAAAATCACGCCTGCGCAAGACTTCTGGCCGGCCGAGGATTATCACAACAATTATTTCAACCAGCATGGCGAACAGCCGTATTGCTCGCTGGTCGTGGCGTCCAAGGTGCAAAAACTGCTGAAGTATTTCCCCTCGCAGTCCAAAGAAAGTCTGTAAGCGCCCTTGCAGCCCTCACCAGAACGGCGGACAGCGTAAAGCTCTCCGCCGTTTTTGCCGGCCGGGTGTCGGCAGATTCACAACGTCGTTATAATTGTCATTTTCCCTAGGGCTCCACAGGCATGTCACCCCGGCTTGATGATCTTCATCCATACCCATTCCAGAAGCTCAAGACGCTGTTTGCCGGCGTGACCCCCAATCCAGCGCTCAAGGCAGTTAATCTGTCGATTGGCGAGCCCAAGCATGCCGCCCCGGCGCTGATCAAGGATGCCTTGATCCACAATCTGGATGGGCTGTCTGCCTATCCGGCCACGCTGGGTAGTGATGCACTGCGCGGTTCCATCAGCCAATGGCTCGCTCGCCGGTACGATATTCCGGCGCCGGACGCCGCCACTCAGATCATTCCGGTCAATGGCAGCCGTGAGGCGCTGTTTTCGTTTGCCCAGGCGGTGATAAATACCAGTGCTGGCCACAAGCCCGTGGTGATTTCCCCCAATCCGTTCTATCAGATTTATGAAGGTGCGGCCCTGCTGGCCGGTGCCGAGCCGTTTTACGTCAATTGCCTTGCGCAAAATCATTTTCAGCCAGACTGGGATGCGGTGCCGGAAGATGTCTGGCAACGCACACAACTGGTTTTTGTGTGCTCACCGGGCAACCCAACCGGTGCGGTGGCCTCTCTGGAAGACTGGCGTCGTCTGTTTGCACTCTCGGATCGTTATGGTTTTGTAATCGCCAGCGACGAATGCTATTCAGAGATCTATTTCGGCGACCAGTGCCCGCTGGGCGGTCTGGAAGCAGCGCATAAACTGGGGCGCGACGATCGCCGTCTGGTGGTATTCAGTTCGCTGTCCAAACGCTCTAACGTGCCTGGCCTGCGTTCCGGATTTGTCGCGGGTGACGCGCAAATTCTGGCGAAATTTCTGCTGTACCGCACCTATCACGGTTGCGCCATGAGCCCGTCGGTACAAGCGGCCAGCGCGGCCGGCTGGAATGATGAGGCGCACGTGATTGAAAACCGCGCGCTGTACGCGGCCAAGTTTGCCGCAGTCACGCCCAAACTGGCGCAAGTGCTGGATGTTGCCCTGCCCGATGCCTCGTTCTACCTGTGGGCCGCTACGCCGATCAGCGATACGGAATTTGCCCGGCGGCTGTATGCTGAACATCATGTCACCGTGCTGCCCGGCTCTTATCTGGCCCGCGAGGCGCACGGCATTAACCCGGGTGCCAACCGGGTACGCATTGCGCTGGTCGCCCCGCTGGAAGATTGTCTGATCGCCGCAGAACGCATCGTCGCGTTTTGCAAAAATCTGTAGATCGGTGACCATCAACCCCTATTAAACCCGCGCGGCCGGTTGCACGCCGCGCTCCACCATTGAAAATAGACAGGAAAAAGCCATGAGCAATCTGCAGTCCGTGATCGAAACCGCGTTCGAAAACCGTGCCGAAATCAATCCAGGCAACGCCACGGCTGAAGTCCGCGACGCCGTCAACGAAGCCATTAACGGCCTCGATAAAGGTCTGTGGCGCGTGGCCGAAAAAGTAGACGGTCAATGGCAAACCAACCAGTGGCTGAAAAAGGCGGTGCTACTGTCTTTCCGCCTTAACGACAACGTCGTGCTGGATGGCGGTTGCACCCAATACTTTGACAAGGTGCCGAGCAAATTTGCCGATTACACCGAGGCTGATTTCCGCGCCGGTGGTTTCCGCGTTGTGCCCAATGCCGTTGCACGCAAGGGCTCGTACATTGCCAAAAACGTGGTGCTGATGCCCTCTTACGTCAACATTGGCGCATATGTAGATGAAGGCACCATGGTCGACACCTGGGCTACCGTGGGTTCCTGCGCCCAAATTGGCAAGAACGTTCACTTGTCTGGTGGCGTGGGTATTGGTGGCGTACTGGAACCGCTGCAAGCCGGCCCGACCATCATTGAAGACAACTGCTTTATCGGCGCGCGTTCGGAAGTGGTAGAAGGCGTGATCGTGGAAGAAGGCTCTGTGATTTCGATGGGCGTCTACATCGGCCAGTCCACCAAGATCTATGACCGTGAAACCGGCGAAGTGACCTACGGTCGCATTCCGGCCGGCTCTGTCGTGGTCTCCGGCAATTTGCCTTCCAAAGATGGTAGCTACAGCCTGTATTGCGCTGTGATCGTCAAAAAAGTAGACGCCAAGACTCGCGGCAAGGTCGGCATCAACGAACTTCTGCGCGGCATTTAATTCAAATGCAACCGAAGCCCGGGCAAGGCGCACCCTGCCCGCCCGGGCTTGCGGCCGCCTTTGCGCCAACGCGCCAGACCGGTCACCAGTGAACTGATCTCCCTGACCACAAGACTCGGTAACCCTTCATGCCCTTGATCCGCACGCTGCTTGTTGCCTCTCTCCTCTCTGTCAGCCTTGTTTCACTTGCCCACGCCGAACCCGGCTTTGCGCAAGACAAAAGCGATATCAAACCTGATCCTGCCATCACCTGGGGTACGCTCGATAACGGCGTGCGCTACGCCATCATGCCCAATAGCGAACCCAAAGGCCGCGCCAGCTTGCGTTTGCTGGTCAAGGCGGGTTCTCTGGACGAAACAGATGACCAGCAAGGGCTAGCGCACTTTCTGGAGCACATGGCATTCAAGGGCAGCACGCATTACAAACCCGGCACGCTGGTTAATTACTTCCAGCGCCTCGGTATGGGTATGGGGAGTGATGCCAACGCCAACACCGGGCAGGATCGCACCGTCTACCAGCTTGAGTTGCCAGACACCAAGCCGCATACCCTGCAAGAAGGGTTGCAGGTGTTTGCTGATTTTTCTGGTGGGCTGTTGTTGCAGCAAGACCAGATTGACGGCGAACGCGGCGTCATTCTGAGCGAAAAGCGCGCGCGCGACTCCGTGGCGTTTCGCAGCTACAAGGCCGAAGTTGGTTTTCTGTTGCCCGGCTCGTTACCGGCCGAGCGCATGCCGATCGGGCTTGATACAGTGATTGAACAAAGCAAGCGCGACCGGTTTGTTGACCTGTACAACACCTGGTACCGGCCCGATCGCATCACCGTCGTGGCCGTGGGCGACCTGAACGTCAAGCAGACGGTAGCGCTGATTCAGAAAGAATTTGGCGAGATTGCCCCGCGCGCGCCGGCCCGCCCCAATCCGGATCTCAAATTGCCAACCAGCATTACCGAGACCGGTTTTGGCTATCACTACGAAGCCGATGCGCCCAATACCAATATCAGCATCCAGACACTGCAGCCCTTCCCCGGCGCAGATAGCAGCGCAATCCGCCTGAATGACCAGACCCTGCAACTGGCGCTGGATATGCTCTCGCGCCGGCTGGACATTCTGGCACACAAGGAAAACTCCCCCTTGAACGGGGCGTATACCGGCGTTTATGACATGTTCCAGTCCGTACGCGTCGGCAGCGTGGGGGCCTCCGCCAAGCCAGAGCAATGGCAAGCGGCCCTGGCACTGATCGACCAGCAACTGCGCAGCGCGCTGGATCACGGGTTCGCCGCACAAGAGCTGCAGGTAGCAGTGGCCAATATGCGCACGGATCTGGATCAATCCGTGGCCAGCGCGGCAACCCGGCGTTCTGATCGCCTGGCTGGTGCCATTACCGATGCACTCAACGAGCGCAATGTCTTTACCTCGCCAGCGCAGGACAAGGCATTGCTCGGCCCGTTGCTGGACAAAGTCACACCGGCAGATTGCCTCGCTGCGTTGCGTAATGCCTGGCGCGGTGGCCGCCGTGTATTTGTGTCTGGCAATGTCAAACTCGATGACCCGCAAGCCCAGATCAAAGCAGCCTGGGTGCAAAGCCAGAGTGTCGCCAGTGCCAGTAGCGCCAGTGATAACAAGGTGGTGTTCCCCTACACCGATTTTGGCCAACCAGGCAAAGTCGCTTCTGAAAAACGCCTGACTGACCTGGATGTCACGCAGGTCACCTTTACCAACGGCGTGCGACTTAACCTCAAGCAGACGCCTTTCCAGGCCAACACCATTAGCCTGGCGATGCGTGTGGGGGCCGGCCGCCTGACAGAG
>JASLES010000290.1 GCA_030151005.1 Silvimonas sp. | reverse complement strand
CCCTGCCCTTGAACGGCCTAACACACGAAAACGTCCAAAAAGCGTTATCAAAAATAACCCTTCACATCACATATGACTCTTTGTACGAAACGGGGTTGATTTCAAAATTCAAGCTTGGAGTGGCCGCAATTGGATGAACGTGAAAACTTGGCTGGAGAAAAGAATGCGGCGAATGAAGAGCGCATGAGCGAACATCTAAAACTAGCCAATAGCCTTCAAGAAAAAATAGAGCTTTATTTCGTGGGCCTCATCTTTACAATACTCGCCCTTGGCATCCAAACGTCCAAGCTGGACGGCTCGGCCCTAGCTGTGGGCTCCGAATTGCTTGGGTGGATATTTTTGATTTTGGCTGGAACACTATCCATTTGGCGCTTAATGCTATTGCCACAGTTAATGAGATTTCAGGTTCAGCTAGCTCAAGAAGTTGGCATTGTGCAAGCACTGACTCTTGAGTTGCAAAATCGAGATCAGCGTGGGGTTCGATATCCCCCTCAGCAGCCTGGATATGAAAAATTGCTTTCAGACTTAAAGACTGCGGAGGAAAACATTCCGGTACGAGAGGAAGAAGAAAGATCAAAAAGGAGAACAATCACACGTTTTGCTGTATGGTCATTTTTCCTTTTCTTGGTGGGTCTTTTGAGTATTGGCTTTTCGCGTGCCGAAGTTGGCATCGAGCGGCTCTTGCAACAAAAAGCCGCGCCCGCATGCACCGCCAAGTCATTTCAAGGTATCCCCTCGTCGTCTGTCCCCGCGCCCGCTCCAAAAACTCCAGATTACGTAGCATCAAAAGTTGTGCGGGCTCCACAAACAATCAGTCAGCCATGATTTTTACGTCTGTCTGCTTTCCATGCCAGCCAGCCGCAGCGAATCACAGATGCATTGCCTGCGTCTCTTTGTCCATGAATGCAGGCCTCTGCGACCACGCATAAACAGTAAGCCCGTAAGTGAGCCCCGGCTGGTGATGTATTGCCAGCCGGAGCATTGCCCCCACCGTAACGCCCATTTATCCCCACATACAACTCAGTGAATAAACAGACTAGACCCCCCGTCCCCCTTCATCCATTGCCCTGCGGGTGCTAGCCAGATTTTTGTTTTCCATTTGGGTGCGCCCGGTTGCTGGAATGAGAGATTTTCAATCTTCAATGTTCTGGCTTCATCATAAAAAAAGCGGGCGGCCATGGCGTCTGCTTCTTCTTCGGTTTCAAAACAGCCTACTTCCTTTCCATCAACAAATAACGCGAATTGCACGAGCGCCCCTTCCTGGTAATATATTAGTTATTGGTGATCATGCACATTATTGGGGCGCCGTATTACAAGCAAACTTACTTTAGAAATCCGGCCTGGCTGTTGTAGTTATGTCTTTTTCTCACGCGATATATGCCAGATCGCCAAGCGCCGATAGCGTGTTGGTGAGGGGCGCAAACAAGCAGTGGGTAATGAAAAAAAGCCACCGGTTTAGCGGTGGCTTTTTTGAGTGAGCGGCAAGACCCGAACGGTTTTACAACCGGGCTGCCAGTCGAATTACTGCTGACCTGCGCCTGCCGTCGTTTTGGCGCGGGCGACGTGCAGTTTTTTGTAGCTGTCGATCAGGCGTTGATGGCGGTCCAGCCCTTCCAGTTTCATGCTGGTTGGGGTCAGGCCGTAGAAACGCACGCTGCCGTCGACCGAGCCCAGGGCGGCGTCCATGCGAGCGTCACCAAACATGCGACGGAAGTTGTATACGTAGTCGTCCAGTTCCATCTCGTCGCTCAACACCACTTCCAGCACGGCGCTCAGGGCTTGATAGAACAGGCTGCGGTCCAGCGTGTTGTCGTTGTATTGCAAGAAGGCGCCCACCAGGTCTTGCGCGTCTTCAAATTGCTGCAAGGCCAGATGGATCAGCAGTTTGAGTTCCAGCACGGTGAGTTGGCCCCATACCGTGTTTTCGTCAAATTCGATGCCGATCAGGGTGGCGATGTCGGTGTAATCGTCACGTTCGCTGTTATCCAGACGGGCCAGCAGGCGTTCCAGCGCGGCGTTGTCCAGTTGGTGCAGGTTCAGGATGTCGGCGCGGAACCACAGGGCAATGTTGGTGTTGTCCCAGACCAGGTCTTCAATCGGGTAGACCTCTGAGTAGCCGGGCACCAGAATGCGGCAGGCGGTGGCGCCCAAATGGGTATACGCCGCCGTGTAGGCTTCTTTGCCCATGTCTTGCAGAATGCCAAACAGCGCAGCGGCTTCATCGGCATTTGAGTTTTCGCCGTGGCCAGAGAAATCCCACTCTACAAACGGGAAATCAGCTTTGGCGCTGAAAAAGCGCCAGGACACCACACCGCTGGAATCCACAAAGTGTTCGACAAAGTTGTTGGGCTCGGTGACGGCATGGCTATCAAACGTGGGGCGAGGCAGGTCGTTCAGGCCTTCAAAACTGCGCCCTTGCAGCAGCTCGGTCAGGCTGCGTTCCAGCGCCACTTCAAAGCTGGGGTGGGCGCCAAACGAGGCAAACACGCCACCGGTGCGCGGGTTCATCAGGGTGACGCACATCAGGGGGTATTGGCCGCCCAGCGATGCGTCTTTGACCAGCACCGGAAAGCCCTGCTCTTCCAGACCCTGAATGCCGGCCAGAATGCGCGGGTATTTGGCCAGCACGTCTTGCGGTACATCTGGCAGGGCGATTTCGCCTTCCAGGATTTCACGTTTGACGGCCCGCTCAAAAATCTCGGACAAACACTGCACTTGCGCCTCGGCCAGCGTATTGCCAGCGCTCATGCCGTTACTGACGTAGAGGTTTTCAACAAGGTTGGACGGAAAATACACCACCGCGCCATCAGACTGGCGCACAAAGGGCAGAGAACAAATGCCGCGCTCTACATTGCCGGAGTTAGTGTCGTACAGGTGAGAGCCCAGCAATTCGCCATCCGGGTTGTAGATGGCCAGGGTGTAGTCATCCAGGATTTCCGTCGGCAATGCGCCTTTGGGGCCGGGTTTGAACCAGCGCTCGTCCGGGTAATGCACAAACGGCGCATTGGCGATGTCTTCGCCCCAGAAGCTGCCGGCGTAAAAATGGTTGCAGTTCAGGCGCTCCAGATACTCACCCAGGGCAGAGGCCAGCGCGCTTTCTTTGGTTGAGCCTTTGCCGTTGGTAAAGCACATGGGCGAGTGCGCGTCGCGGATATGCAGCGACCACACGTTGGGCACAATATTGCGCCAGGAAGCAATTTCAATCTTGATACCCAGGTCCGCCAGCAGCCCGGACATATTGGCAATGGTTTGTTCCAGCGGCAGATCTTTGCCGGGAATCCAGGTGGCTGCATCGGCGGACGGATTAAGCGTCAGCAGAGCCTGCGCGTCTGCATCCAGGTTTTCTACTTCTTCAATCACAAACTCTGGCCCGGCTTGCACCACCTTTTTGACGGTGCAGCGGTCAATCGAGCGCAAAATGCCTTCGCGGTCTTTGGCAGAAATATCCGCCGGCAATTCGACCTGAATCTTGAAAATCTGCTGATAGCGGTTTTCCGGATCAACAATATTGTTCTGCGACAGCCGGATATTCTCAGTAGGGATATTGCGGGTGGAACAGTACAACTTGACGAAGTAAGCCGCGCACAAAGCCGAAGAAGCCAGAAAATAATCAAACGGGCCGGGTGCAGAGCCGTCGCCCTTATAGCGGATGGGCTGGTCGGCAATGACCGTAAAATCGTCGAATTTGGCTTCCAGACGAAGCTTGTCCAGAAAGTTGACCTTGATTTCCATACGAGAATTCCAGAGTAGTGCTCAAAATGAACCGGGCACCATTATCCGGGTTTTTGGGCGGGAATCCTGGCTTTATCCGTAATGGCTGCCAACCGGTTTGCCCGCCCTGCCCCTGATACCCTGCCCCGCATGCCCTACCCGGTATGCTTCAAACGCCCTCTGCAGCGGGTTGTTGGCGCGATCGCAGCGGAATTTCCCGCAGGCGTAGCGAGAACACAAACGCCACCAGCAACACAATCGACGCCACGAGGCAAATGCCATGAAAGGCAGAGGCAAAGGCATCCAGATAGCCCGCATGCATGGCCGGGGATAACTGCGCGACAGGTTGTGTGAGGCGGTGATGCCCCATTCCGTCATCCGGCAAAACGGTATCGAGCTTGCGGGTGACCAGTGCGTTAAATAGCGCGCCAAAGACAGAAACCCCCAACGAGCCACCCAGCATACGGAACAGGGTCACACTGGATGTCGCCACGCCAATCTGCTTCATATCCACCGAGTTTTGCACCACCAGCACCATCACCTGCATAACCATGCCCAGGCCAACACCCAGCATACAGGCGCAGGCATACAGTTGATTGAGCGAGCTGCCGGCATCCAGCCGGGAAATCAGGAACAGCGCAACAGCGGCCAGCAAGGTGCCCGTGATGGGGAAAAACCGGTAACGGCCAGTGCGGCTGATAATCATGCCGCTGAGAATAGAGCTACTGAGCACACCGCCCATCAAGGGCAGCAATTGCACGCCTGAGCCCGTGGGCGATGAGCCTTTGACCACTTGCAGGTACAGCGGCATGTAGGTGATTGCACCAAACAGCCCTGCCCCAACCAGCGCGCTGATCACGCTACACAACAAGAACGTGTTCTGTTTGAACAGCTTGAGCGGAATAATCGGCTCTGCCGCCAGACGCTCTTCATAAATAAAGCCGCCAAAAGCCACGATGGCCACGTACAGATAGATCCAAAGCTCCGCCGAGGACCACGGCAAACTGGTGCCGCCAGAGGTAGTAAACATTACGAGGCAACTCAGGCTGACCGCCAGAAAACCGGCGCCCCAGTAATCGATCTCGTGCTTCACATGCACTTCACGGGCGTGCAGGACCAGCGTAATCACCGCCAGGGCGAGCAAACCCACAGGAAGATTGATAAAGAAAATCCAGTGCCAGGAGTAATGCTCCACGATATAGCCACCCAACAATGGGCCCAGCACCGTGGCCAGCGCATAGGTCGCCCCAAGCGCGCCCTGAAATTTACCGCGTTCAGCCGGCGTAAGTACGTCTGCCACGATAGCCATGCTGACCACCATCAGCCCGCCCCCGCCCAAGCCTTGCAGCGCGCGCGTGATGATGAGTTCGGTCATGTTTTGGGATAGCCCGCACAAGGCAGACCCAACCAGGAACAACACAATTGCGATTTGTAGTACCAGTTTGCGACCAAACAGATCGCCAAACTTGCCGTAAAGCGGAATCACAATGGTGGAGCTGAGCAAATACGCGGTCACCACCCAGGACAAGGACGATACGCCGCCCAGTTCTCGCACAATGGTGGGCAAAGCGCTGGAGACAATCGTCTGATCCAGCGCGGATAACAGCATCACCAGAATCAGCGCTCCAAACAGCAGCGGCAACGGCGGTCGCTTGGGCGCCACCGCCGGGGGTTCTAGTGCTGCGGGTACTTCTGTCACCGTGGAATTCATTGTTGTTCAATATTAATTGATGATTCAATTAATATATGGATGAGCAGCTATACATGTCAATGGGGTACGTGCTGCTGCTATCATCTGCCCACAAAACCGGAGGCCATGTGACCCAGGAAGTGTCGCCACCCCGCCGCCCAGGGCGGCCCGCCCAACGTGAAGGTCAAGAAAACCAGCGTGAGCGCTTGCTGGATATCGGCCAGACGCTGCTTGCCGGCCAAGGTACGCCGTATGTCACCATGGCGGCCATCACCAAGGCCGCGGGCATTACGCCCTCTGCCGCACACTATTACTTCAAAACCCGCGAACAATTGCTGGATGCCTTGCTGGAAGAACGCATCATGCCGGTTCGCTCTTATTTCGAAGGCGTGTTTGAAGCCACGCCAGATGACCCCGTCGCCACCATGTCCAACTTTGTGCGGCGCCTGGTGGAACTGAACACCAAACACCCGTGGTTTGGCCCGTTCTGGATTCGGGAAATGATTAGCGAAGACCCGGCCCTGGCCGAGCGGGTTAAATTGCGCTTTGGCGAGCGCAAAGATTCCGTGGTGATTGGCACTTTGCAGCGCTGGCAAAAAGAAGGCCGCATCAACCCTGATCTGGAACCGCTGTTGGTCTTTACCAGCGTCATTGGCCTGACCATGCTGCCACTGGCCATGCGCCCCAAACTGAAGCCGGACACCTTTCACAGCAAGGTCAACGAAGAACAGATTATCCGGCACGCCACGGCACTACTGACTGGCGGATTGACGCGCCAGGCGGGCGATGGCGCAGCCGCCGCCCCCACCATATGAGATAAACAAAAGCCGTTTTCAGACGGCTTTTGTTTCTACCCGGTTTTGCTACGCAAGCGCTGTGCTTGCAGCGAACACCAAGCGGGAAAAACGGCCTATCGATAGCCAATTGATAGCCTGCGATCGGTGGCCCGCCGACACTCAAAAGACGCAATAGAAAGTTTTTAACTTACCAATTCACGCCACGCCAGTCGCGTAACCCTGATGCCCCGCGCACGCCATCCGACACAAGCACCGCAAGCACCAAGGCCTTGTTCTCAAATACAAATCACCCACAGAAACCCCAGCCATTGCGCCATCTGCCCGCCCCTTGGACACCACCGATTGGCGTGACTTCATATCCTTTTGTCATCCTCTGCACACGTCGTCAGATTTCTGTCTACATTAAGGGTGAGCGCACCACCTTGCTTACCGTTGAGGTTGATGCGCCACGATGAAAGAGCGCCACAAAAAGTGGCGACAACATGCTCCAGTTCATGCAAATCGAGGAAAACGCCAGTGCGTTCAGCAGTATCGACGCCACGGGCATAGCGCAGGATATTTCTGACAAACATTGCCAGAAAAACCATTGCGGCACGCTGTTGCAGCCGGATAGGGGGCAGTGCAAGTCAGCTTTTACTCTTCAGGGGGAGCCCTTATGGACGCGTCATCTCTTCTGACCTTTCTGCTTGCGGCGTTTGCGTCAATCTCATTGCTACTTGTGATCCGCCGCAGACTGACCGTCGCGCCCAAGCGCCGCTAACATGTTTGAACCGCAGCAACCCACCAGCGACGTCGAGACCGACGCCGCAGCGGCGCATTGCGCCTTGCGGCATGTGCTGCCCACGTCGATGGTTCTGTATTTTTTTCTGGCTATGGGCGCCATTGTCCTGTCACGGCAAAGCGGCAGCATCGCTAACCTCTGGTATGCCAATGCGCTGGGTGTGATCGTCCTGCAAACCAGACCACCCAAACAGTGGCCACTGTTGTTGCTGGGTATGGCGGTTGCGGATCTGCTGGTTCATCGCGCGCTGGGCACACCTTTTTTGCATTCACTGATGTTTCAACCCGGCAATGTGTGCGAAATGCTGCTGGGCGGCTGGCTGTTGCACTTGTGCGGACGCCCGGCCCAAACAATCAGCGATCCCACTCGGTTGATGCCCACCCTGGCCCTCGTCACCCTGCCCGCCTGCCTGGTGGGCGCGCTCATTGGCGCCACCTTGTTGTCGCTGCATGACTCCTCAAACTATTTCAATGTCTTGCTTTCCTGGTTTCTGGGCAGCGTGGTGGGTACGGTGTCCCTGCTGCCTTTGGGTTTGACTGTACTGGCGCGGGGCTGGCGGCGCGTGCTGACGGCGCTGCGCGGGCGCAATGCCTTGTTGCTGCTCTTGCTGGCCGTCGCCATGGCCATATACGCACCAGCGCAATTGCCCTTTCCGTATGTCTATGTTTCGGTGTCGCTGACCTTGCTGGCCGCGCTGGCACCGCTGGAAGTGGTTGCGCCGGGTATTCTGGCGTGCTCAATCTGCATGGGCACCCTGGTCTCACTGGGGGTGTTTGAGCCCCCAAAAACGCTGGGGCAGCACGTCAACGTGTGGTTCTTCCTGCCCTTTATCCTGACCTTGCTGCCGCCCGTGGTAGTGGCTGCGGCGCTAGAGCAAGTGCGCCTTGCCAATCTGCGTCTGGCAGAGCGTGAAGCCAGCTATAAAAGCCTGCATGACTTGCTGGGAAACCTGTTACAGGCCGCTACCGAGGTTTCGATTATTGCGGGCGATGCCAGCGGCACTGTGCGCATCTTCAACCGTGGTGCAGAGCGTTTGCTGGGGTATGGCGCCAGCGAGGTCATCGGCAAGATTTCACCCAAGGCGTTTCATGTACCGGAAGAGCTGGCGACATACAGCGCCGATCTGGAAAAAACCCTGGGCGAGCCCTTGCCACAAGGCATGCTGCCCACCCTGGTCCGGCCCATGCATGGCGAAGCAGAAACCCGGGAATGGACCATGGTCCGCAAAGACGGTAGCCGTTTTCGGGCGCTGTTGTCGGTGTCGGCCATGCGTGAAGATGAAAAGGGAGAGAACAAGCTGGTGGGCTATCTGGGCATCTTTACCGATGTGACCGAGCAGCATCAGTACAAGCGCGCCCTGCTGGCCGCACGCGATCAGTTGTTAATGGCCGCAGAGGTAGCAGAACTGGGCATCTGGAGCTGGACGCTGGCAGACAACAGTCTGCAGTGGAACCCGCGCATGTTCCAGTTCTACGAACAACCACTCAAGCTGCGTGAAGGCGGGCTTAATTTTGAACACTGGCGCGCCCGCGTCCACCCGGACGACCTGCCCGCCGCACTGGCTAGCCTTGACGATGCGATCATCGGCCAGGGCACGTTTTCCGCGATTTTCCGCATTGTGCTGCCGGATGGCCGGGTGCGCTTCATTCAGGCATCGGCCCAGGTCGAGCGCGATAACCAGGGCGTGGCTACGCGTCTGACCGGCATCAACCGGGATGTCACGGTGCAGCAGCAGTTTGAAGACAGCATGCGCCAGGCCAAAGAACAGGCCGTAGCCGCGAGCGAGGCGAAATCGACCTTCCTCGCCAACATGAGTCATGAAATCCGCACACCGATGAACGCGGTATTGGGGCTGCTGCAACTATTGCAGTGGACCGATCTGGATGCACGCCAGCGAGACTATGTCGATAAAACCCAGAATGCCGCGCAAGCCCTCTTGGGGTTGCTGAACGACGTGCTGGATTTTTCCAAGATCGATGCCGGCAAATTGCAACTGGATCCACACCCGTTTGAAGTGGAGTCGCTCCTGCGGGATCTGGCCACCGTGCTCTCTGGCAATATCGGGCACAAGACGGTAGAACTGTTATACGAAGTGGATGCCCGCCTGCCGCGCGTGTTGATTGGCGACCGGCTGCGGCTCCAGCAGATTCTGATCAACCTGACCGGCAACGCGCTCAAGTTCACGCAACAGGGCGAGGTCGTCGTATCCCTGCGCTACTGCGGTTGGGATGGCGACCGGGTGCGGCTAGAGATCGCCGTGCGCGATACCGGCATCGGCATCTCGCCCGAGCAGATTGGCCATATTTTTGAAGGGTTCCAGCAGGCCGAAGCCTCTACCACCCGCCGCTTTGGCGGCACCGGCCTGGGGCTGGCGATTTCCCGGCAACTGGTGCAATTGATGGGCGGCGACCTGGCCGTTGAGTCTACTCAGGGCGAAGGCAGCCGCTTCTGGTTCTGTATCAGCCTGGCTGCTCAGGAAGAAACCGCGACACCCCCTGCCCGCGCCATTCGTGCGCTGGTCGTCGACGACAACCCGGTGGCTTTGCGCATTATGGCGACCATGTTGCGCGGGCTGGGCTGGGCCGTGCAGGCCTCATCCGACGGGGCCAGTGCTTGTGCCGCCGTGCAAAAAGCGCTGGACGACAACATGCCCTTTCATATCGCGCTGATGGATTGGGACATGCCAGAAATGGATGGCCTTGCCGCAGCCGGCCGTATCCGGCAATTGCCCGGCGCAGAAGAAGTCACTCGCACCATTTTGCTGACGCGCCCAGGTGACGACGCACTGTTGCGTTCCATCACGGTGGCTAGCCCGGTGTTTGCCGACACGCTGGCCAAACCCTTTACGCCCGGCCAGTTGATCGACACCGTTTACCACGTGCTCGATGGCATCAGCGCGCCCCAGCACAAGGCCCCGCGCAATCAGCCCCAGGGCCGGCTCAAAGGCATGCAGATTCTGGTGGTGGAAGACAACGCGCTTAATCGTCATGTGGCGTCAGAATTGCTATCTGGCGAAGGGGCGACAGTCAGCCTGGCTGAAGGCGGGCTGGAAGGCGTTGCCATGATCACCCAGGGTGGGCAAACCTTTGACGCGGTGATCATGGATGTCCAGATGCCGGATATCGACGGCATGGAAGCCACCCGGCGCATCCGTGCCGACGCGCGCTTTGCCGCCCTGCCCATTCTGGCCATGACCGCCAATACCTCCACCGCAGACCGCGAGGAGTGCCTGGCATCCGGCATGAATGATCATGTGGGCAAGCCGATTGATCTGGAGGCGGTTATTCCGCCGCTGTTACGGCTGACCGGACGGCTGGGTGACGCGCCGGGCAACTAATCTGGCCCCGCCGGGCGCTCAGGCGTCAGTACTGCGTTTTTGCAACCAGCCTTCCAGCATGGGCGCGGGCAAAGGCTTGGCCAGATAAAAACCCTGAATGACGTGAAAACCCTGCTGCCGTAACAACTTGAGCTGCTTTTCGTCTTCCACGCCTTCGGCCACCACCACCAGATTCAGGCTCTCGCCAATGCGGATCACGGCCTCAGACAAAGCCTGCGCCGTCTGGTCGTGCGCCAGATCGTGCACAAAGCTTTTATCCAGTTTCAGTTCACTGACCGGCAAGCGCCGCAGATAACTCAAACTGGAATACCCCGTACCAAAATCATCCATGGACAATTTGACGCCCAACGCGTGGACTTCCTTGATGGTTTCCAGCGTGGCGGCATTGCCATCAATCAGTACGTTTTCCGTGATCTCCAGCATCAGGCTTGCCGGCGCCAGTTGGTAGCGCGTCAGCAAGGTACTGATGATGTCCGGTAGTTCTACATTGTGAAAACTGGTTGGCGACAAATTGACCGCCACACTGGGCACCGCAATGCCGCGAGACTGCCAGTCGGCCAGTTGCCGGCAGGCTTCTTCCAGCACCCATAAACCAAGATGGCCGATGAGGCCGGATTCTTCTGCCAGCGGGATAAACCGTGCCGGAGAAATCTCGCCCAGCACCGGGTGATGCCAGCGGGCCAACGCTTCTACACCGTACAAACGCCCGTCTTCAACCATCACTTGTGGCTGGTAATGCAGGCGCAGTTGTTGCTGCTCAATGGCCTCGCGCAGGGCGTTTTCCAGCGCCAGGCGCTCCTGCGCCCGCAAGTTCATCTCGTTACTGAAAAAACTGTAGCTACCGCGATTGCCGGCCTTGGCTTCATACATGGCAATATCCGCGCGCCGCAGCAGGGTTTCGATATCTTCCCCATTACCCGGATACAGGCTAATGCCCACGCTGGCGGAAATCACATGCGTGGCGTCGTTGATCCGGTGCGGCTGACCCAGACTATGCAAAAGCTGGTCTACCACGTCGGCCACCCGGCGGGCATCGCACTGTGGCAGCACCAGCACAAACTCATCCCCAGCCAGACGACCAACAATATCCGAACCGCGACGACCGTCGCTTAGTCTTTGCGCCGCCAGCCGCAGCACCTCGTCCCCGACCGTATGCCCCAGGGTGTCGTTGATCTGCTTGAAGCGGTCCAGATCAATAAACAGGACGGCCAGTTGCGTCCGGTCACGCGCCGCACCGGCAATGGCTTGCTCTGCCTTGGCCAGCAACAGGCTGCGATTGGGTAAACCGGTCAGGCTGTCATAAAACGCCAGTTTGCGGATTTGCTCTCGTGCGGCCTCACGCTCTAGCGCCAGTGCGCACAGATTGACGCACACGCTCACCAGCCGCCGGTGAAATTCATCCGGGCCGCGTTTTTCACGGTAATAGAACGCAAACGTGCCAACCACCTGGCCTTTGCTGGAGATAATCGGC